>DAIMKE010001441.1:0-1725 GCA_036721875.1 Bradyrhizobium sp.
CCTGCTCCAGCGACACCACCGTCACGCCCGCGAGCGGCAGCTCCGCCTCATTCCCATCCATGCGATCGCCTCCATGCCCGCTCAGCTTTTGACCCAGCGCAGGAGAACGAGCCGACCACCCACGCGATTTTTGATGGTGCCATCATGCCCCTGTTTTGCCCGACAAGTCAAATTCGGCTTCGAAAAATCCTAAGAATGGGGAGGGCGAGCGTTTGCAGCCATTTGGCTACTGTGCATGGGGTTGTTTTCGCATTCTGTGCGGGAGGGGCCAGGAACCCTGAACGCCAGTCCACCGCCCCTGTTGCCGAGACCGCACAGCTCCGACCTTTCGCATGCCCCCTCGGTTGCCAACGAACCGTCGTTCACCCCCTATTCCCGCCTGTTCGACATGTGGGGGAATCAATGCCGGCGTTTCGCTTCAAGACCTCCTTGGCCGTCGCAAGCTTCTCGCTTGCCCTGGCCGTCCTGGCCCTGCCGCGCGCCGGTTTCGCCTACACCCAGGAGGAGCAGCAGGCCTGCTCGCCGGATGCGATGCGGCTGTGCAGCGAGTTCGTGCCGAACGTCGATGCCATCACCGCCTGCATGATCAAGAAGAAGGCGCAGCTCTCGCCGCAATGCGCGGTGTTCTTCCGCCGCGGCCCCGAGCCGCGCGAGGTCCGCGCCGGCAAGCCGACCAACATCGCGCCGAAGGCTGCGAAGAAGAGCACCAAGTCGACGCCGAAGAAGAAATCCAGCGAAAGCTGAGCCCGGGCAGCGGCTTTCCCGTCTTGAAGCTCCGTCGTGCCGGACGTCCCACATCGTGGGTCCGGCTCGCCGTGGGCGGCGATATCAGCTTCGCGCCAGCCACCGGACTCGTTTTGTTCGCGCAGCGCTGCGCAAACCTCGCGGCAAATGCGGTCGGGCCCGGTCGAAAAGAGGTGTTGCGAGGTTTGCCCGGCAAGGTTGCATTCCTTCCGGTGCCGTCGCGGCTCAAAAAAGCATGATTGCACCCGCGCAAAGCGCCTTGCTGCGGTTCGTGTGTGACGTCACACCGGCCAGTGTGACTCAAAAGCCAGTACGCCTCGTTATTTCGTGGCTTTTGCGCAGCTCGCGATAAATTTATCTTTCACGAATCAGCGCGCTGATTCATTTTCGCGGCCTGGGGTCAATCTGGAGGCCGAAGGTATGAACGTTATTGTTTTTGCATCGCGTAAAGGCGGCTCGGGCAAGAGTACCCTGGCTGCACATCTTGCCGCGCAGATCAAGGCAAGCAAGCAGGTCATGCTCGTGGATGCCGATCCGCAGGGCTCGCTCACGCTGTGGCACAAATTGCGTGGCACCAACGAGCCGCCGATCAAGGCTGCCGTGAATTCCGTCAGCGGCATCGTCTCCGCTGCCAAGCGCGACGGCTATGAATGGGTGTTGATCGACACGCCGCCGAACCTGTCGGCCGTCGTCGACGACGCGATCCGCAACGCCACGATGGTGATCATTCCGGCGCGTCCCGGCGTGTTCGACGTCAACGCGGTGCAGGAAACCATCCAGATGTGCCGCGCCGCGCGCAAGCCCTACGCGGTCGTGCTCAACGGTGCGCCGGCGCGCCGTGACGAAGCCGAAAGCCCGATCGTCACCATCGCCCGCGAGGCGCTCGCGAAATTCCGTGCTCCGGTGTGGGGCGGCCAGATCACCAACCGTTCCGACCTGCTGATGGCGCTGAGCCACGGCGAAGGCGCGCGCGAGTATCAG
>DAIMKE010001442.1:0-1725 GCA_036721875.1 Bradyrhizobium sp.
GGGCAAATGTGGTTGTCCACATCGCGAGATCTCTAGAGTAGGGGCCGCTCGGGCGGCCAAGAATTGGCGATCTTCAACTTCCCTTCGACGGGTCGGCTGGGCGACCGACAATCAAGGACCCCAGCGTGAACAGGTCCTCCGGGGAGAAGCTTCTGAAGCGCGGTGCCAATCGTTCCAGGATCTGCTGCTCCGGCGGCCGGCGGTCCGGTTGATCGCTGAGCAGTTCAAACCCGGCCTCTCTGAACAGCTGAAGATACTCGCTGCGGCGCAAACGATTGACGTATTGGAAGCGCGACTGGAAGGGCGACCAATCTTCGTCGGAATAGGTCAGGAAGTTGAACGAGCTGATCGACGGATCGAAGCTCTTGAAGTGGTCGCCGTAGTCGATTTGCATGAGCGCCACTCCGTCAGGTCGCATGATGCGTCGCAGCTCCTTCAAGATGGCCGCGATATCGTTCTTGGGGATGTGCTCGAGCGTTTCGACTGAGACCGCGCAGTCGATCGAACCGGTCGGCAGGCCTGTCGACCGAGCATCGGATGGTGCGCGGTAGTCGATCCGCCAGCAACGCTCGAGATCATCCAGGTAATTGATGGTGGGATGGTCGACACCGCTCAGTCGAGAAATGACGGCGGCATTGGAGCGGATCAGCTCCAGCTTGGCCAAGCGCTCGATGTCGACGGTGATGAAGCGTCCAGCCCCATGTGCACTGAAGGCGAGTGGAACGATCAGATCGCGCCCCGCGCCGAACTCGAAGCAAGTCGAATCCCGCAATGGTCGGAGGCTATACTTCTCGTGTACGCCTAGCAGTCGCTGTGCAAGTGTATAGATGGATCTCACCTGCTTTTCGGGACGCGGCAGCCGCCGTGTTACGTAGCGCTGCAAGGCATAGTGCAGGTCTTCGCCCCGGGGGATCTTTGACAATACCGAGAACGCTCGCGCCTTTGTTTGCCAGCGCACGTCAGCGTTTCCTCGCCGGAATGGCCGTGACTGGATTGATGCAGACGCGCGATCGTTGAAGCACGGTGTAGATCCAGGACAAGCAGATGTTCCGGCCTGTTTCAGCCGGATACCAGGTCACGTAGCGAGTTTTCGGTCATACGGGAGCCGCAGCGGCAATGCAAGGACTCCAAGAGAGGCAGGCTGCGAGCGCCCATAGCGTAGCAGGGGTGTCCTTTGTGTCAGCTTGCTGGCGCAGAGGCAGCGCCTCTTGCCGGTGGCCGGACGTGCTTTTCGAATCGCGCGTGCGGCGCTCGTTCCCGGTTGATTCCCCTTTCGGCTCAGCGTAAACAGGCCCAGAAATCGCGTCGACGTTTTGGCATGCGGGCGAAAGCGTCGCGTGTGATTGTGCAAAGCCGCCGGCCGGTTCGGTCCATACCGATCCCTTAGCTCTCGCGCCGAGTCTTGTCGAATGCCCGGTGATTTGTTGATTGGCGAAGCCGTTGCCAGAGGCTATCCGCCCGCTGTGCTCTATCTGCGCAACGACGAGACCGTTACGACGGAAGTTTGCGCATTCAACTACTTCTCGGTCTTCATGAAAGATCATCCCGACGTTGATGCGCACGTCTGGTTCTTTGATGGAGCAGGCGCGCCGGCGGGCTATTTCCACCGGGAACTCGGCATCAACGGACAGCTGCAATTGCAGACTTCGGAGCTGTGTCCGCGGGTTTCCGGAACCGTGGCCATGACGCTGATTCCGAAGCACGAGACCAGGCTTCGTCCCGGGC
>DAIMKE010001443.1:0-1716 GCA_036721875.1 Bradyrhizobium sp.
GCGTCCACCTTCGACTGCGCCGAGCCGGTGAATCTGAGGGTCCGCTATGGCCGCGCCACGGTTGCAAACGTCGATGTCTCGAGCGCCGAAGGCAATCAGCGCGCCACAACCGAAATCGCGGTGCGCGACATTTTCATTGCCGGCCTTGGCGACAGCGTCGCTTCCGGCGAGGGAAATCCGGACCGGCCGATCGCACTGACCGATGAAGGCTTCTGCTTCCGCTCCTATCTCGGCACGGCGGCCGCGCAATATTACCGCCCAAGCCGCGCCGGCTACAAAGGCGGGCGGGCCTGCGAGGCGCCTGACTCGCTCGCCGTCTGGCAGCGGCAGAGTGCGCTCTGGTTCAATCCGGCGTGCCACCGTTCGCTGTACAGCTATCAGACGCGGACCGCGCTGGCGCTCGCCGTGCAGTATCCGCACATCGCAGTGACCTACCTGCCGCTGGCCTGCACCGGCGCCACCATCACCGACGGCCTGTTCGGCTCGCAGCGCGCCCGCGACTGCCTGCCGTCGAAATCGGGCGGTGCATGCCAGGGCAAGGTCAACGGACAACTGGCCGAACTGCGCGACGCCGTCACCGCCGCCAAGCGCCGGCAACCCGATCGCAACCTCGACCTCGTGTTGCTGTCGGTCGGTGCCAACGACATCTATTTTTCCGGGCTCGTCGCCGACGTGATCGTGGACACGACGACCGAGCGCGCGCTGTTCCGGCGCAGCGGCGTCATGGCGTCGATCGACGACGCGCGCTCGGCGATGATGCGCGACTTGCCGCAGGGATTCGCAAAACTGCGCGACGCACTGAAGCCCCTGGTCGGCGGTGACCTGTCGCGCGTGGTCTATACGTCCTACGCCAATCCGACGCTGACGGGTGGCGGCGCGCCCTGCCCCGGCGGACGCGCCGGCTTCGATATCCATCCCTCGTTCAACGCGCAGCCGCAGCGGCTCGCCGCCGTATCGAGCTTCGTCGAAAACGAATTCCTGCCGCAGTTGAAAGGGATCGCGCTGTGCCAGAGCGGCATCCTGTGCCGCGACCCGCGCACCGATCGCATGACCTTCGTCGACAGCCATCAGGCCAGCTTTGCCAGCCACGGCTTCTGCGCCCGCGCCGAGAGCGATCCGGAATTCGACCGGCAATGCTTTTCTGCCAAGGGCGACAGCTTCGATCCGGACATCGTCACCGCCGCCAGCCAGCCGATGTTGTGCGGCCGCAGCGCCGGCGAGTACCGTGCCTACCTGCCGCGCGCGCGCTGGATCCGCGATGCCAATGACAGCTACTTCGCGGCCATGACCTATCCGCAAGGCCTGCCCTCGTCGCAGCAGCCCGCCGATATCCACGACGCGACCTGGGGAATTCTGTCTGCGGTCTACGGCGGCGCCGTGCATCCGAGCGCCGAAGGCCATGCCGCAATGGCGGATGCGGCAACGCCTGCCGCGGCGTCCGTGCTGCAACTCGATGCCGCGGTGCCTGAAGTCACCTCGCAACCGGTGCCGCCGATACCGGATGCGCCCGGCATGCCGCCGCGGCCGCCGGGCAGAACCGGACTGAACTAGCAGTCTGCCAGAGCATTTTCGGTTCTGATTGAATCAGAACCGAAGCTCTAGATTCTTGTTTTGACGCGTTTTCTTCACGCGAACCGGTATCCACTTCGCTCGAAAACGCTCTAGAGCGTTAGCCCATCTGACTGAATCGTTGCGGATTCACAAATCAGCGTTTTG
>DAIMKE010001444.1:0-1715 GCA_036721875.1 Bradyrhizobium sp.
TGGCCGCCGGATAACGCCTTCGCCAGCAGCACCATGTCGGGCTCGACGTTCCAGTGCTCGACCGCGAGGAATTTTCCGGTGCGGCCGATGCCGGTCTGGATTTCGTCGGCAATGAAGAGCGAGCCGTATTTCTTGCATAGCGCGGCGGCGCCCGGCAGGAATTCGTCGCTGGGCAGATTGACGCCTTTGCCCTGGATCGGTTCGACGATGAAGGCGGCGACCTGGCGCGACGACAGCGCCTGCTCGAGGGCTGCGAGATCGTTGAACGGAATCTGCACACATCCCGGCAGTAGCGGCTCGAAGCCGGAGCGGAAATTAGTATCGTCCATCAGCGACAGCGCGCCGTAGGAAAGGCCGTGGAACGAGTGGGAACAAGAGACGATGCCGGGACGCCCCGTTGCACCTCGCGCGAACTTGATCGCAGCCTCTACTGTCTCGGCGCCGGAATTGGCAAAGAACACCTTGTCCAGATATGGGACATGTTCCAGCAGTCGTTCCGCCAGCACGCCGGCGAGCGTGGAGACATCAAGCTGCACTAGATTGGGAAAATCGCTGTCGAGGACGCTTTTCAGCGCCGCGCGCAAGGCAGGATGATTGCGGCCAATCGCAAAAACGCCAAATCCGCTGAGTAGATCGAGATAGCGGGCGTCCTCACGATCGAACAGGTATTGACCTTGACCCTTCTGAAAGCCCACATCGTAGCCGATGGTCTTGAGCACCCTGACGAGTTGCTCATTCAGATGGCGCGCATGCATGGAACTGCGCTGCGCCTGCCGCTCCACAAACATCTCGGAAACGTCTAGATATGAACTTGGCATTCGCTACATACGTCGGTTGATGGCCATTTCGTCAACTGAAAACGCTCAATGCGGCGTTTTGACCCCCGATTTGGATGATCTTCCACAAGGATAGGTTTGAATCATGGTGCACTGCCCAAGAATGATCGCGCGTACAGCAGTTTATTCTGGAATCTTTTTGACAGCAGGTCTTTCCCAGGCCCTTGCCGCCGATCCCACCGGCGACTGGAAGGTTGCCGATGGCGTAGCCAATATTCGCGTCGCCCAGTGCAGCGGTAACATGTGGGGCGTCGTGGCCTGGGAAAAGACCCCGGGTGGCAAGGACAAGAACAATCCGGATGCCGCAAAGCAGAGCAGGCCGACGCTCGGCATGCCGATCCTGATCGACATGAAGAAGAAGCCTGGCGTCGATGCCTGGGAAGGCCAAGTCTACAACGCCAAGGATGGCCAGCTCTACAGTTCGACCATCAAGCCGATCGGAACCGACCAGCTCGAGATTCAAGGCTGTGTGCTCGGCTTCCTCTGCGGCGGTGAGACCTGGACCCGCGTGGGCC
Source organism: Bradyrhizobium sp. (assembly GCA_036721875.1). Lineage (GTDB taxonomy): Bacteria > Pseudomonadota > Alphaproteobacteria > Rhizobiales > Xanthobacteraceae > Bradyrhizobium. The sequence goes on from DAIMKE010001444.1 coordinate 1,352, forward strand.
CGCCGATTCCCTCGAGCCCCGCCAACAGCATGGCCAAGGGTGCGCCGAAGGGTGCGACTCCCAAGACGACGGGTCCGACCGCTGCAGCTCCGACCGCCGCAGCCCCTGCCCCCGCGGCACCGAAGACCACGGGTGCCGCAAGCCCGGCACCCGCCGTGCCCAAGGCGGCCCCCGGTCAGAACAAGGCGGCCCCCGGTCAGAAGCAGGCGGCGGTCCAGCCGGCCGACGTCGGCGATATCTGCCTACTCCCCGATATCGCGCGGTTTGCCCATTAACGCGGGCTGGAACAGCAGCACCGCGGCGAGCGTGATGACGAACGACAGCGCCAGCAGTTTTCCCATGCTGGCGGTGCCGGGATGACTGG
>DAIMKE010001445.1:0-1712 GCA_036721875.1 Bradyrhizobium sp.
GCTTCCGCCATGTCCTGCTTCTTCATGTCCGCCATCCGGTCAGCGGCCTCGATGCCGACGGCTTCCCGCACGGCGTCAAGAATGCGCGGCTTGGTGACCCGACCGAAATAGGTCCGGGCGGTCGGTATCCAGTGCGCGGTCATGTCGAGCGACGCGGCTTCCGCCAGCCTGTCCGCCGTTGCCATCGCCCGGGGCCTGCGATCCATCGGCAACTTCACGGCATTCACCGTCAGCGCGACGCAATGCGCAAACAGTGCCATGCGGCTGTCGTGATCAAGTTCCACAACGAACGCCCACAGGTCAGCCACGTCGCGCGGCATCTGCGCCGCCCAACGGGCATGGCAATCCGCCCATGCCTTCCCTGCCTTGGTGTCCTCGATCCCATCCGCATGAGACGCAAGATACGTACTGGTCGGACGGATATCGAGAACGTGGGCGTCAGCGCCGCGATAGAAGATTTGCGCTGACAGCGCATGGGTGACGGCGACGATGGCGATCTCCGGCTGCTCGCGCAAGGCGAGGCGAAGCCCGAGGGTGCGATATGCGGTGAGATCGCGGATCAGGATGTCGGACAGCGGCTTGTGTCCGTCGCCGTCCTCGTCCTCCCCGTCCGAACCGTCACTCCCGGCTTCACCGTTCGGGCCCGTTCCGCCGTCGTCACCGGCGGTGTCACCGCCCTCGCCTTCGCCGCTTGCATCATGCGTTTCCGGCTCCGGCTTCTCGTCCTCGGCCCGCACAAAGCCGCGCTCGATGCGCACGGTGCCGTCATGGTTAAGGATGACAAAGGCACCGCAACGCGCGATGTCGGAGGGGGCATAGGCCTGACGCTTGGCCTCCAGCCGCTCGATCTCGGCCTCAAGCTCGCCGAAACGCGCATCGACTTCCTCAGACAGTTCCTCGTCGTTCTCATGCTGCGCCGTCAGGCTATCGAACTCACCCTTCACGGTATCCAGAGCCACCTGATCTTCCGCCGACAGTTCCACTGCTTCCGGATAGGTCCGGCGCAGCCCGTGGCTGTGGGGGAAGTCGAGGAAGACCTGCGCCCATTTCCAGCCCTCCGCTTCCATTAGCGCGTTGGCTTCGCGTCCGAGTTTTGCCACGACCAGCATATCGAGCAGCGCCACGTCCTCAAAATAGCCTCCGCGATCCTCGGTGAAGAGATCGCGCAGAATCGTACCGCCGACCTCGGTATACTTCTCCGCGCCGACAAAGATCGCGCGGCGATCCGTGGCAGCAACGTGGGTTTCGGTGAGCATGCGGCGGATCGTGCTGGCGTCGCGGTTAAAGGACAACCGCTCGAAGGCGGCTTCCTGCCGGGCATGGTCTTCCGTGATGGCAAAGGCCATCAACTGGTCGAGCGCCAGATCGCCGTTGCGATAGATTTGCATCAGCTTGGACGAGACCGCGCCCAAGCGAAGGCGCTGCCGCACAACATGCGGCGTGACGCCGAACCGGGCGGCAATTTCTTCGGCGCCGAACCCGCGTTCGTCGGCGAGCTTCTTGAAGGCCTCGAACTGGTCGGCGGGATGCATGTTCTCGCGCGTGACGTTTTCGTCGAGGCTGATTTCGTGGGGATCGTTCGCCGTGTCGATGATGCAGCGGATGGGTTCGGTCTTCTTGATCTCCTTGCGCTTGACACGGAGAAGCTGCGCCAGCCTGCGGCCTTCGCCGATGGTGACGAAATAGAACCCGGTTGCCGCGCCATCCGACAG
>DAIMKE010001446.1:0-1712 GCA_036721875.1 Bradyrhizobium sp.
GACGGAACGCAAAGGCTTGGCCAAAGCGGCTTAGTCGAGCCCTCAATCAGGATGGAGAAATCAGATGATTCAACGCCGCAACTTTCTCGTTGCATCGGCTGCGGCCGGTCTCTGCGCGCTCGCCGGCCCGGTATTTGCCGCCGACAAGACAAACCCCGACAAGCTGCGTATCGCGCTGCTTCCGGACGAGAACGCATCGACGATCATTCAGAACGCACAGCCGCTCAAGAAGTACCTCGAGGAAGTGCTCAAGAAGCCCGTCGAGATCATCGTCACCACGGACTATTCGTCGATGATCGAGGCGATGCGGTTCGGACGCATCGAGGTCGGATATTTCGGTCCGTTCTCCTATGTGCTCGCCAAGTCGAAAGCGCCGGAAATCGAACCCTTCGGTGTCGGCGTCGAAAAGGGCAAGCCCAACTACCAGTCGATCCTGATCGCCACCGCGGATGGTCCGGTGAAAGAACTTGCCGATATCAAGGGCAAGCCATTCGCGTTCGGCGATCGGGCTTCGACGTCGAGCCATCTGGCGCCGCGCGCCCATCTCGCCAAGCAGGGGCTGATAGGAGACGCCGACTACAAGGTCGTCCATCTCGGCCAGCACGATGCGGTCGCGCGCGCTGTTGCGGCCGGGCAGGTGCCAGCCGGCGCTCTCTCGGAGCAGATTTATCGCGTCCTGGCCGAGAGCAAGAAAATTGATCCGACCAAGATCCGGCAGCTCGCATTGTCCGATCCCATCCCGAACTACCCGCTAACGGTGCAGGGCTTTCTGAAACCCGAGCTCAAGGACGCCATCAAGCGGGCGTTCCTGGAGCTGAAGGATCCGGTCATCCTCAAGCTGTTCCGGGTCGAAGCCATCGCGGCGGCAACCGACAAGGATTACGAGGTGCTGCGCGACATGGCCAAGGTGCTCCAGCTCGACATCGCCAAGTTGTAAGAAGATGAAAGCCGCTTCGCCGACATTTGACGCCATTCTTGGGGAACAGCGCCGCTCTGCCTTGCGCGGGGCGGGCTTCATGGGCCTGATCGTCGCTGCCTGTGTCACCGCTCTCGCGGTTACCGGCTTCTTCGACGCGCAGCGGTTTCTGGAGAGCGGGCCCGCGATTGCCACGCTGGCCTCCGAAATGGTGCCGCCTGATTTCAGCCGCTGGCAGACGTGGCTGCGGCCGCTTCTGGATACGCTCGCGATGTCGATCGCGGGGACCGCGCTCGCCGTGGTCTTCTCCTTGCCGCTCGCGCTTTTGGCTGCTCCCAACACCAGCCCGCATCCAGTCGTCTATTTGGCAGTGCGGACATTGCTCGCCTTTCTGCGGTCGGTCCCGGAGATCATCCTTGGCGTTCTGTTCGTCGCCGCCGTGGGCTTCGGCGCGCTTCCCGGCGTTCTTGCGCTGGCGCTGCATTCGGTCGGTATGGTCGGCAAGTTCTATGCGGAGGCGATTGAGCACGTCGATCCAAAACCTCTGGAAGCGGCTCGCGCGGCCGGCGCGACGCCGATCCAGGTCATCCAGCACGCCGTACTGCCGCAGGTCCTGCCGCAGCTCACCGACGTCACGATCTACCGGTGGGAGTATCATTTCCGGGCGTCCGCCGTGCTCGGCATCGTTGGCGCGGGCGGCATCGGTTTCGAATTGATTTCGGCACTCCGGCTGCTGAACTATGACCAGGTTCCGGCCATCCTGCTTTCGATCCTCGCCTGCGTCGTGATTGTCGAC
>DAIMKE010001447.1:0-1711 GCA_036721875.1 Bradyrhizobium sp.
CTTCCTCGATCTTCCACTCGATCGGCAGGCCGTGGCAGTCCCAGCCCGGCACGTAATTGGAGTCGAAGCCGAGCATCTGCTGGCTCTTGGTCACCACGTCCTTGAGGATCTTGTTGAGCGCGTGGCCGATATGGATGTTGCCGTTGGCGTAGGGCGGGCCGTCATGCAGCACGAATTTGGCCCGGCCGGCGGCGCTCTGCCGCAGCTTCCCGTAGAGGTCGATCTCGTTCCAGTAATTGAGGATTTCCGGCTCGCGCTGCGGCAGGCCGGCGCGCATCGGGAATTCCGTCTGCGGCAGGAACAGGGTCTTGGAATAGTCGGTGACGTCGGATTTTTGCGGATTTTGGGACATGAACGCTCTGGTTTGGCTCGTCAACGGCGCGAGAGGCGCGAGGAGATCGCGGATGAACAGGAAAATCCCGGTCTTGCGCCGAGCAGAACGCTCAGGCGGAAGCCGGGCCGCTAATGCTGATGGTGCGCCGCGCAAACATGGGGGCTTTCCATAGCAGCCAACCGGGAAAATCGCAAAGCCCGACGGAACTGGTTTCAGCTTGGCTTGGGTCGGGCCGGATTTCCCGCAACGGTCACGCCCGCGCCGACGTCGCGCGTCACCACGCTGCCGGCGCCGACAATGGCGCCGTCGCCGATCGTGATGCCGGGCAGGATGATGGCGCCTCCGCCGATCCAGACGTCCTTGCCGATCCGCACCGGACGGCCGAATTCGAGGCCCTCGCGGCGGGTTTCGGCGTCGCGCGGATGGTCTGCTGCGTAGATCTGAACGGCCGGTCCGATCTGGGTGCGGTCGCCGATGCTGACTTCGACGACGTCGAGGATGACGCAGTTGAAGTTCATGAACACGCCGTCGCCAACCTTGATGTTGTAGCCGAAGTCGCAGAAGAACGGCGGCCTGATCACGGCGCCGTGGCCGACGTGTCCGAGGCGCTCGCTCAAGAGCGCGTGGCGGACGGATACCGGCTGCGCCAGCGCGGCATTGTAGCGGACCAGCCAGGCCTTGGTCTGTGCCTGCTCGGCGCCAATCTCTGCGTCGGGCCGATAGAGCTCGCCGGCCAGCATTTTTTCCTTTTCGGATCTGATCAACTGATCGCTCCAAGCTTCGGAAACGCATCCGGCGCGGCGGCGAGCGCCGCGCGGGCTCGGGCGCTGTCGTCGTCCATCTGCCGAATCAGCGCGTCGATTGAGTCAAACTTGAGTTCGTCGCGGATGAAGCTGATGAAGGCGACGTCGAGCATGGTGCCGTAGAGATCGCCCTTGAAGTCGAACACGAACACTTCCAGCAGCGGCGCGCCGTTGTCGAAGGTCGGGCGACGGCCGAAACTTGCCACGGCATCGTACCGCTCGGCGCCGCGGCCGACCCGCACGGCGTAGATGCCGTGCTTGAGGCTGCAATTCTTGTCGAGGCGGATATTCGCGGTGGGATAGCCGAGATCGCGGCCGCGCTTCTCGCCATGAATCACCTCGCCGCTGACGAACCACGGTCCGCCCAGCATCGCAGTGGCGTCGTCGATCTGGCCCTCCGCCAGTGCCATGCGGATCGCGCTGGAGGAAACCGGGCGCTCCTCGATGTCGACATGGGCCTGCACGTCGACCTCGATCCCGAGCCGTGGCGCTTCGCTGACCAGGAGGCCCGGCGAACCGACCCGGCCCTTGCCGAAATGAAAGTCGTAACCGACCGCGATTCCTGAGATGCCGA
>DAIMKE010001448.1:0-1709 GCA_036721875.1 Bradyrhizobium sp.
GGTTCGGATAGACCAAGCTCCGCCAGCCGCTGCGATCGAACGGCGACCACTCGCCCTCCGCCTGCGCGAGGCGATCGGCAACCGCATAGACGGCGGCGGGGTGATGGCCCATGCCGCAATGGCTGCTCTCGACTTCGATGCTCTCGGACGTCGCCGACGTCTGCTCCATGCAGCCCTGCCAGGCGCAGATACCGTCGGTGCGGCTGAAGATCGCCGTGGTCGGCACCGGCGGCGTTCCCGCCAGCGCGCCGCCGAAGCGATGGTCTTCTTCCTCGGCACTGAGGCCGCTGGCCAATTCGTAAACACGCCAGGCGTTGGTCGCCTTCGGGCCCGACGCGAACGGACTGCCGAGCGTGATCACGCCGCGCACGCGCTCCGGCATCATCTTGGCGAGTTGGCGGGCATAGAGGCCGCCAAGGCTCCAGCCGACCAGCGAGACTTTGCGACCGTGGGTGTCGTTCATCTCCTGCAACAGATCGACCATCGCATCCTGAACGCCATGGCGCAGGCCGAGGTTGCGGCCCTGACGCCAGCCGCTGACGGCATAGCCGCGGCTCCTCAGGAAGCTGCGCAGGGGACGGGTGGATGTGTCGGACGCAACAAGCCCGGGCAGTACTAATACGGGATGACCGTCGCCGCGGGGAGCGAGGCTCAGCAGCGGCAAGGCGCCGAGAAACGCACCCAATTCGGAAATGGCGCGCCCTTCCATGAACATCAGCGTTCTGGACGGCGGCGAAAGCGTCTGTGTAGCAACGGACATCATGTCTCCTCTCGGGCCGGCGCCTAACGTCTCGGCAGCCAAGCCACTGGTTCAATGGAGTAGACGCAAACGCAGCAGAATCGTTCCGCAACGCAACATTGTTCCATAAAAAGCTAGGGAACGGGATTTGGTCTTGCAAGCCGCCCGCGTCACACTTGGGGCAACTAAATGCGTTGACGTGATTAATTCGTCACAGCAGCCGCAGCAGGTATTCGAGGGTGTAGAGCGCGAGCCCCGCAAGGCCGCCGATCAGCGAGCCGTTGAAGCGGATGTATTGCAGGTCGCGGCCGATGTTGATTTCGATCAGCGAGATCAGCTGCCCCATGTCCCAGGATTTGACCTGGTCGGAGATGAAGGTGGAGACGCCGCTCTTCTGTTCGGCGATCACCGTTCGCAGCACGGCCACGAGGCCCTGGTTGATTTCGGCGCGCAGTTCGGCGTCGCCGGCCAGCGCCTCGCCGGCCGTCACGAACATCCGCACCAGATACTGCTCCAGCACCTGGGTCTCGCCCGAGGCGCTGCGTTCGAAGAACGAGCGGACGTTGTCCCAGACGTGGTTCGCCAGGCTGGTCAGTTCGGGACGCGCCAGCAGGTCGCGCTTCAGGCCCTGGATGCGTTCGGCATAGGCCGGATCGGTGCCGAGGCGGTCGACGAAGCCCAGCACCATGCGATCGAACTCGCCGCGGAACGGATGTTCGGGGTCGTTGCGGACTTCCTCGAAGAACGCGCTTGCGGACGCCACGATCTTTGTCACCAGAAACTTGTCGGCGCGATAGAGTTTTAGCAGCGTCGGCAATTCGGCGCGGATCTTCTCGCGGATCATGGCCATGGTCTCGGCCTGCGTCAGCGTCTGGTGCACCGCGCGCAAAATATCGTCGAGCAGTCCTTGATGGCGCCCCTCCTTGACGAAAGTGCGCAGCGTTCCGGCGACGAGCGGCGCCAGATCGAT
>DAIMKE010001449.1:0-1708 GCA_036721875.1 Bradyrhizobium sp.
ATCATGATGATGGCCTCGACCGAATTCGGCGAAGTCTACGAGCCGTTCGTCAAGGGACGCGGCGCATCCTCGACCATGCCGCAGAAGCGCAATCCGATCTCGTCGGAACTGATGCTGGCGGCAGCCAAGGGCGTTCGCCAGCACGCCGGCCTGATGCTGGATGCGATGGTGCAGGATTTCGAGCGTGCGACCGGACCCTGGCACGCGGAATGGATGGCGATCCCGGAAAGCTTCGTGCTGACCGCGGGCAGTCTGCACCAGGCAAAGTTCGCGCTCGGCGGGCTGATCGTCGACGAGAAGAAGATGGCGGAGAATCTCGATATCAGCCGCGGGCTGATTGTCGCCGAAGCCGTGATGATGGGGCTGGCGCCCGATCTCGGCCGCCAGGAGGCGCATGATGTCGTCTATGACGCCTGCCGTGTTGCCAATGAAAAGGGAATGACGTTGGCGGATGCGCTGTCGGCGGACCCGCGAGTCTCCGCGCGCATCGATCGTGCGACGATCGATCGCCTGACATCGCCGCGAAATTATCTCGGCCTTGCGCCCCAGATGGTGGACCGGGTGATTGCGTCCTCGGGACGTTGAGAAGTCCGGCCGGGTCGCCTATCTCTGTACGAATCACTGCCTTTGAGGACCTGCCATGACCGCACTCCAGCGCAATGTCTCCGCCTCGGTCGATCCCGTGAAACTCGATCGCCTCGCCGAAGTCGCCGTCAAGGTCGGCTTGCGGCTGCAGCCGGGTCAGGATCTGTTGCTGACCGCGCCCTCGGTGGCGCTGCCGCTGGTGCGCCGGATCGCCGAGCATGCCTACAAGGCGGGCGCCGGCATCGTGACGCCGTTCTTCTCGGACGAAGAGATCACGCTGTCGCGCTACCGCTACGGCCACGATGCGAGCTTCGATCGCGCCGCGGGCTGGCTCTATGAGGGCATGGCCAAGGCGTTCACGGCCAACACCGCGCGGCTTGCCGTCGTGGGCGACAACCCGATGCTGCTGTCGGGCGAGGACCCATCAAAGGTCGCGCGCGCCAGCAAGGCGAATTCGATCGCCTATCAGCCGGCGCTGCAGAAGATCGTCAATTTCGATACCAATTGGAACATCATCGCCTACCCGAGCCCGTCCTGGGCGAAACTGGTTTTCCCCGACGTTCCCGAGGACGTTGCGGTGGCGCAACTGGCGGACGCGATCTTTGCGGCCTCGCGGGTAGATCAGGACGGCGCCGTCGCCGCGTGGGAGAAGCACAATGCGGTGCTGCGCGAGCGCACCGACTGGCTCAACGGCCAGCGGTTCCACGCGCTGAAATATTCCGGGCCCGGCACCGATCTGACGATCGGTCTCGCCGACGGCCACGAATGGGAAGGTGGCGCCTCGACCGCCAGGAACGGCATCACCTGCAATGCCAATATCCCGACCGAGGAAGTGTTCACCACGCCGCATTGCCGGCGGGTGAGCGGGCATGTCGTCTCCTCCAAGCCGCTGTCCTACCAGGGCACCCTGATCGACAATATCCAGGTGAAGTTCGAGGAAGGCCGCATCGTCGAGGCAAAGGCCTCGCGCGGCGAGGAAGTGCTGAAGAAAGTGCTCGACACCGACGAGGGCGCGGCGCGGCTGGGCGAAGTGGCGCTGGTACCGCATTCCTCGCCGATCTCCAAAAGTGGACTGCTGTTCTTCAACACGCTGTTCGACGAGAACGCCGCCTCCCACATCGAG
>DAIMKE010001450.1:0-1707 GCA_036721875.1 Bradyrhizobium sp.
AGATCGGCGGCGGCCAGGCCGAATACCGCCTGATGGGCAGCGATGTCGGCTCGGGCACACGCCGGTCTTGTCCTCCCGCAGAAATGATGTTCTGCGAGCAGGCCGGCAGAGGCCACGAAAGACCATCGCGCGGGATCGGACTCGAGCTGCTTCGCCGACATGTCATCCGGTACAAAACCGGCGGCCGCGCGGGCGGAGCTCGCGTGAATGATGAGGTGTCCCCTAATCATTCCGTCGGCATTCGCGGCGGTATAGTGGCTGACCTCGTGAAGGATGGTTCCGTGCTGGCTGTCGAGGAGAGCATCGGCCAAATCCGGACGGCGATGCAACAGGTCGCGGTCAAGCTGCATTGTGGTCTCGCTAATCGGCATCGGCATGCACGCAGTGGATGCTGTCAGCCGGCGCGGAGCCGAGCGGCGTATGCACGTTGAAGGGAAGGCGGCCGAGCGCCAGCACCGCATTGCCCATGTCCCGCGCGTCCGTCCGCTCGCGGAATTCGAGGTGGAGGCTCTGGCCATCGCGCGAGCAGTAGAGCTGGCCGACGACGCGGCGACGGATCAGCAGGACGAGGCGCGGCTGCGTGAAGAAGCCGTCCACGACCTGAAACCCTTCCAGCCTGAGCTTGCCGCGACGCGATGCCTTCACGATCTTCGACGCCAGGGCCGGCGGATCGATGACCGTATGGAGCGGCAACTTGAAAGCGGCCGTCAGATCCGGGTTGAGCACGTCGACGGTGGCGATGTGCTGCACGGCGCTCCCGGAACTCACGCCGAGCTTCGACGCGATGTCGGCGCTGTCCACGAGAAAGCGCATAGTTGCCTTCAGATCAATCGCTGCCGATTCCATGAAGGCGGCCGCGGGGGCGAAGTCGTCATTCGAGTCGATCGTCGACATTTCTGTACTCCTTACCTGGCTAGATCTTCGTTTCCTTGTTCGCGACCGTCAGTGCCATGCGCATGACGGCGTCGGCATCGTGCGGCATGATTCCGAGCACGCGAAAATTGCCGCTGCCGTCGCGCGCGAAGTCGACCACGGCCAGCTTCAACCCCACGTAGCCCGGCGTGATCGGCGTGGCGGGGATGACGGGCGCCCTCTCGGGCTCCTTCTTCGGATCGACCAAGAACTCCCAGACACGCTGCAGATGCTCGGTGCGCTCCGACTTGCTCCGCTCCCGCAAGATGCGGCGGTACTCGCGGCAGGCCTTTTCGACACGATTGCGCTTCAGCCAGTCGGGAAACGCGGCGGGCGCCACCTTCTGGTGGACCGCAAGAGCGGCGACCTGCGCATACTTGCAGACCCGGTCGCGCAACCACGGATGCGCCGTCCGGGTGAACGCCCGAAAGACCGGGTAGCAGTCGTTCTTCGTGCTGCCGTGGACCTTGATCTGACGCTCAGCCAAGAACTGAGCCTGAGAGCCGGTCGCAGCGATCGCGCAGTAGGCGGTGTAGATCAGCGCCACGGTCTTCTCGGTCGGAACCTTCCGGCCCACCTTCTCGAACTGATCATGCAAGACCTCGTTGCAGGACTGAACCGCGCGGTCGGCTTGCGCGATCATCAGTTTTGCTGCTTGAGCAACGTTTTCTGCGTTGTCTCCGTCAGAACCGACGTCGCATGAATCGACGCCGTCCCAGGTGTGCTGGACAGATTCGGTCGAATCCATAATCATTTCTCCTGCTTGCGGCCTACTCGAGCTCTTCGTCGCGCTGC
>DAIMKE010001451.1:0-1276 GCA_036721875.1 Bradyrhizobium sp.
GGACCGAAAACCATATAAATTGGCCCCTGCAACATAACAGTTGCCGGCTCTGCGTCGCAGCGCTACCGGACGATGCTTTGCATCGCCTAGGCTGCACCGCGTCCGGGACGCGCGGTTGCAGGCGCAGGGCAGCCATGACCTCGCTCCATTGCGCGCGTCGTTCAAGTTTGGTGATGTGTCGCCATCCCGCGGGTGAACGCGCCCGGGGCTGGAGGAAACATGAAGAACAAGATCACCGGCCGCTCCGCATTCCTTGCCCTGCTGAAAGACGAAGGCGTCACGCATCTGTTCGGCAATCCCGGCACCACCGAACTGCCGGTCATGCATGCGCTGAAGGACCATCCCGATCTCACCTATGTGATGGCGATGCAGGAGAGCCTCGTCGTCGCCATGGCCGACGGCTTCAGCCGCGCCTCGGGCAGGCTCGTCGCCTGCAACGTCCATGTCGCGCCCGGCCTCGGCAACGCGATGGGCTCGCTCTACAATGCGAGCTTCACCGGCACGCCGATGATCCTGACCGCGGGCCAGCAGGAGCAGGGCCACGGCCTGACGGAGCCGGTGCTTTATGGCCCGCTGGTCCAGATGGCCGAGCCGCTGGTGAAATGGGCGGTGGAAGTGACACGGCTGGAGGATCTGCCGCGGATCGTGCGCCGCGCCGCCAAGATCGCCACCACGCCGCCGACCGGGCCGGTGTTCATCTCGCTGCCGGGCGACATCCTCAATGCCGAAGCCGGCATCGAACTCGGCCGCTCGACCCGCGTCGACACCCGCGTCAAGCCGTCGGACGATTCGCTGCAGGCGCTGGCCGCGCGCATCCTTAAGGCGGAACGTCCGGTGATCATCGTCGGCGATGAGATCGTCAAAAGCGATGCGCTGAAGGAAGCCGCCCAACTCGCGGAAACGCTGGGCTGTCCGGCCTACCAGTCGTCGACGCCCTATGGCGCGCAGTTCCTGTCCGAGAGCCCGTGCTTCATGGGCGCGCTGGCGCGCCTGCAGAAAGTCGCGCGCGAGACGCTGCAGCCCTACGACCTCATCATCGCGCTCGGCGGCGATCCGCTGCGGATGTCGGTGTACAGCGAGACCGATCCGCTGCCGGATGGGCTGTCGATCGTGCAGGTCGGCCTTGTCGACTGGGATCTCGCCAAGAACTACAGTGCCGAGATCGCGCTCAAGGCCGACGTGAAGGAAACCCTGCGCGCGCTTGTTCCGGCGCTGAAAGCCCTGGGCGGCGGTGCGCTGGAGACGCGCGCGAAGCAGGGGCTGTCGGCGCTCGCAT
>DAIMKE010001451.1:1289-1706 GCA_036721875.1 Bradyrhizobium sp.
GCGCGTCGCAAGCCGCTGGTCGAGCAGATATCGAAACACGCCGCCACCTCGCCGATCGATCCGGACTGGCTGGCGCTGCAGGTGGTCGAGGCGATGCCCGACAACGGCATTCTCGTCGACGAAGGCCTGACCTCGTCGCGGCAGATGATCGCGCTGCGTCCGCATCGCGACCGCTACGGCTATCACGCGCTGGCCTCGGGCGGCATCGGCTGGGGACTGCCGGCTTCCGTCGGTGTCAGCCTCGCCAACCCGACCCGGCCGGTCGTGTGCTACTCCGGCGACGGCAGCTCGATGTATTCGATCCAGTCGCTGTGGACGGCGGCAAACCACAAGCTGCCGCTGACCTTCGTCATCGTCAACAATGGCGGTTACCGCATCATCAAGCAGCGGCTGCTCGCCTTCCACGGCGACGACAAC
>DAIMKE010001452.1:0-1703 GCA_036721875.1 Bradyrhizobium sp.
GCGCATATCGGCGTGCTCCAGCAGAAGCAGGCGGGACTGAACTGGATTGGCGTCTCAGTACCGCTCGGAAAAGTCACCTGCGATCAGATGCGCGGACTTGCCAGGATCGCGCAGGATCTTGGCGACGGCGATATCCGGCTGACCGTCTGGCAGAACCTTCTGATTCCTGGTGTGGCCGACCACAACGTCGAGCTTGCGATCGCCGCGATCAAGAACATTGGACTGGCGGTCGAAGCCTCGCAAATCCGCGCCGGGCTGATCGCCTGCACCGGCAATGCCGGGTGCCGGTTTGCGGCTTCGAATACCAAGCGCCATGCGGCCGAGATCGGCGACTGGTGCGAGCCGCGCGTCAATATGGATACGCCGCTCAACATCCACGTTACCGGCTGCCATCATTCCTGCGCGCAGCATTACATCAGCGATATCGGGCTGATCGCGGCGAAAGTGGACGTCGGCGAGGATGCCGATCCGGTCGAGGGCTATCATTTGTTCACCGGTGGCGGTTTCGGTCCGGACGCCGATGTCGGGCAGGAGGTTTATCACGACCTCAAGGCCGAAGACGCGCCGCAGACCGTCGAGCGGCTGCTGAAGGCCTACCTCGCGCACCGTTCCTCGCCGCAGGAAACCTTCCTGACATTTGCGCGCCGCCATGACGGCGAGACGCTGCGCAAACTCGCTGAAGCTCAGGTGTCCTCATGAACCAGATCACGCCGCTGCCGAAGATCGAGATCATTCCATCGAGCGCACCGTTCTCCGAGGCGCAGCGCTCGTGGCTGAACGGGTTCTTTGCCGGATTGCTGTCGGACGCCCCGACGCCGCTGTCGGCGGAGCAGGGCGCGGCCGTCATGCAGGGCGGGGCTGGCGACGGCGATGACGGCGAGGCGCCGTGGCATGACCAGACCATGCCGATTGCCGACCGCATGAAGCTTGCCGAAGGCCGTTCGCTGCGGCGGCGCATGATGGCGGCGATGGCGCAACAGGATTGCGGCCAGTGCGGCTATGATTGTCACAACTATTCGGAAGCGATCGCGAGCAAGAGCGAAGCGCGCCTCAATCTCTGCGTCCCCGGTGGCAAGGAAACCGCGCGGATGCTGAAGTCGCTCTATGAGGAGATCGACAAGGTGCCGGCCGCGGGTCCGGCGGCAACAGCAGCACCTGCAACTCCTGCCGCCGTGGCGGAGCCCGGACGCTCGCGCGACAATCCGATCGCTGCGACGTTCCTTTCGCGCCGGCTCCTGAACAAGCCGGGTTCGGAGAAGGAGACCTGGCACATCGAGTTCGATCTTTCAGGGTGCGGACTCGACTACGTCGTCGGCGATTCCTTCGGCATCTTTGCCCGCAACGACCTTGGCCTGGTGGACCAGATCATCGCGCTGCTCGGCGCCTCCCACACCACGAAGGTGAACGGCAAGACGCTGCGCGAGGTGCTGACCGACGACGTGTCGCTGTCACCGGCGCCGGATTCGCTGTTCGAACTGATTTCCTTCATCACCGGCGGCGCGCAGCGCGAAAAGGCGAGGGCGCTGGCGCAGGGCGAGGATCCCGATGGCGACGCGGCCACCCTCGATGTGATGGCCGTGCTGCAGAAATTCTCCGGCGTCCGTCCGCACCCCGAGGCCTTTGTCGAAGCGCTCGAACCATTGCAGCCGCGGCTCTATTCGATCTCGTCGTCGCACAATGCGACGCCCGGAAAGCTGTCGCTG
>DAIMKE010001453.1:0-1701 GCA_036721875.1 Bradyrhizobium sp.
GTGCAGGCGTAGGCGAGCGTCTGAACCCCGTTCACCACCAGGAAGCGTTCGTCGTCGAGCGTGTCGACCGGCAGGCCGTCCGGATCGGCCGCGCAGACGAAGCGACAATTGTCCTTGGCAAGCTTGTGCAGGCGCGCGTGATAGCACCGGGCCGAGATCGCCAGCGGAGCCCGGCCGAAAGCGAAGACTTCGATCTCGGTCTGCGGCGTGGCCGCCGCGACGGCCGCGATTGATTGCAGCGGCAGTTCCGGCGGCAGGCAGATACGCCGCGCGCCCTGTGCGGCGAACCACTGCGCCGTGCCCTCGTTATAGACGTTCACGAACGGCCCAATGACATGCGGCCGGCCGGCGAGGTGCGCGATGCAGGAGATGTCGTTTGCTTCCACGAGCCATTCGCCAGCCCGCGTCAATTCCTCGGTGCGCCTGCGCTCCCGCTCCAGCGTGACCAGCGCCAGCGAACTCACCAGCACTTCTTTTCCTGCGGCGGTCAGGCGCTCGAGCACGGCCGGAAAATGATCGTCGAAGAACGGCATTCGCTTGGAGCAGACCACCTCGCCTACCGCCACCGCGTCGACCCGGGCCTCGTCGGCGATCCGAAAATAGAAGTCGCGCCAGGCGTCCGCCTCCCAGTTGAACAGGATCGGGCCAAGCGTGAGCTTCATCGGTCTTGTCATCGCCATGCCTTCGTCGCCGCTTGTTCTCTATCGCCAATTCTTGCGGTAGGCGCCGAGCGTCGAGCTTTGCCCTTCCGTCAGGGCTGCCAGGCGGTCCGCCGGCGGCTTCTCCCCCGCATCGAGCGCATCGAGCTGTTCGCGGAAGCCGCGCACCACGCCTTCGATATAGGCCCGGCTACGCTGTCGCCCCTCGATTTTCAGCGCGGTTACGCCGGCGGCGCGCAGACCGGGCAGAATGGCGGCCGCGTCCAGACTGACTGGATCCTCGAACAGGTATCCAGACCCAAGCGAAGTCTTGAACCGCCCCTTGCACAGCGTCGGATAGGCGGCCGGCTCGCCCTTGGCAAAGCGATTGATGGTGAATTTTCCAAGCCGCGACACCAGCGTTCCCGCCTCCTCGCGATAGACGACGTGGCTGGCGGGAGAGCAGACGCCGTTCATGTTGGGCGATTGTCCGGTCACATGAGAGGACAACGCGCATCGGCCTTCCGCCATCACGCATAATCCCCCGAAGATGAAGACCTCGGTCTCACAATCGACGGCGCGGCTGATGGCCGCAATTTCCGGGACGGTGAGTACGCGCGGCAACACCACGCGGCGGATTCCGAAATGACGTACATAGAAGCCGATCGCGTCGGGATTGGCGGCCGCGGCTTGCACCGAAAGATGCAGACGCTGGCCCGGATGGTTGCGCGCGGCGTAATCGATCAGGCCGACATCGGCGACGATCAGCGCGTCGGCGCCTGCCGCCACCGCGTCGTCAACGGCCAGGTGCCAAAGCGCCGGGGCGCCCGCGGCAGGAAACGTATTGATGGCCACCAGCACCTTCGCGCCGCCGCGATGGGCGTAGGCGATCCCCTCGGCCATTTCGCTGCGGCTGAAATTCAGGCCCGGAAAATTTCGCGCGTTGGTGGCGTCGGCAAAGCCGCAATAGATCGCATCGGCGCCCGCATCGACGGCGGTGCGCAGCGCGGCTGGCGTTCCCGCAGGGCAAATCAGTTCCATGACCGCGTTCCCTCGCGCTTTG
>DAIMKE010001454.1:0-1700 GCA_036721875.1 Bradyrhizobium sp.
GGTGAGAATCACAATGCCGAGCAGGGCAGCGTAACCCCAGGCGCAAAGTCTGATGATGTCCATGGTGTCTCCGGCCGGTCGGCCTCGCAAATTTGATCAATCAATCGTGCAAGCGAAACGCGCGGGTTGTAAGCAACGCGAATCGCCGGCGGCTAAAAATACCTGACATCACGAGCGTGCGTATAACACGGTGAGAAATTCGGCGGCTACTGCCCTGACGGCGTGCGAAGGCCGTGCCAGGCGTCGCGGACCTGGTGGTAGTGCACTTCCGGCAGATAGTCCGGCGTGTTGAGGCCGAGCGTCTTGACGTCGAGCCGGCCGATCGCACTGAGCAGGGTGTAGGAGGCGATGACGCGGTCGCGCTGCGCGCCGATCAAACGGGCCTTCGCCAGGATCAGATCCTGCTGCGCGTTCAGCACGTCGACCGTGGTGCGCTGGCCGCCTGTCGCCTCGCGCTGCACGCCTTCGAGGGCAACGGTGGCGGCGCGCACTTCTGCCTCGGACGCGGTGACCGCGATCTTGGCGCCCTCGTTGGCGACCCAGGCACCGACCGCCGCGGTCCGGGCCTGGCTCCGGAATTGATCCAGCACCAGCCGGCTCTGGGCCGCGATTTGCTTCGCCTGCCGGGTCTGCGAGGCCGCCATGCCGCCGTCGTAGATCGGCTGCGTAAGCTGGCCGGTCAGCGAGGCCTGGTCGGTCCCTGAACTGCCGAGGGTGGGATCGGACTGCCTGCTGCGGCTGGCGTTGCCTTGCAGCGCGATCGTCGGCATCAGGCTGCTTTCGGCGACGCGGATCGAAGTCGTGGCGACGTCGAAGTCGTAGCTCGCCGCCATCACCGCGGGGTGCTGCCGAAAGGCAAGGCCGGTGGCGTCATCGCGGCTGCGCGGCAGCATCCGATCCACGCTGTCGGCGGCGCGCAGCGCGTTGGGCGCGTTGCCGATCACCTGGGTATAGGTCGCCTGGCTGACAGCGAGATTGACCTCGGCGGCATTGAGATCGGCGCGACCGCGGCTCAGGCGGGCTTCGGCCTGCGCGGCGTCGGTCGGGGTGACGTCGCCGGCGTTCAGGCGCTTCTGGGTGATGCCCAGCGTCTCCTGCAGGAACGCGACGTTGGCGCGCTGCGCCTCGACCAGCGACTGGTTGGCGAGAACATTGGTGTAGACGGTGACCGCGTCGAGCAGCACGCCCTGGCCGACATTGCGCAGGGCCTCGCGGCCGGCCTGCACCTGCAGTTCCGCCGCGCGCACGCTGTTGGCGGTTTTGAAACCGTTGAACAGCGTCTGCGTCACGGTGACGCCGACGGTCCATGGCTTCAGGTTTGCGGATTGGATCGTGTTGTCGGGCAGCAGGTTCCGCACCGACTGAAGGCCGGCGGAGAGGCCGGCGATGATCTGCGGCCGATAGCCCGAAAGCGCCTGCGGCACGTTCTCATCGGTGGCGCGCTGACGCGCCCGTTCCGCATTGAGTTGCGGATTGGTCTGATAGGCTTTGACGAGCGCCTCGGGAAGGCTTTCCCCGTGCGCTGCCGCCGCGGCAAACGTGACGCAACCTGCTACCGCGAGGCAAATGCCCGATCGAAGCACGCGCAATTTGACGTCGCCAACTCTGGTGGCACGCTCAGTCATTTGATCCCGTAGTCGAACACACGAACGTGATTAACTCCATTTCGAGCCATCACGCTCTATCCCTTTGTTTGGGCA
>DAIMKE010001455.1:0-1691 GCA_036721875.1 Bradyrhizobium sp.
GGCGCGGGTAGAAGATTGGGCGGCTGGTTTGTCGAGCACTTGTTTTCTCTCCCCGAGGAAGTGTCTTAATTAGTTGATTAGCTAAATTGTCCCGCCGATGCGAGACCCTTGCAAGCTTCTTTTCCGGAGAATCGGACCAAAATGCGAAAGCGGCGCGCATTGCTGCGCGCCGCTCGCATGAAAGTTGTGTTCAGACGCTGCTAGCCTGCGGCAGTCACGGCGCGCTGCGCCATCACCTTCACAAGATTGGCGCGATAGTCCGAAGTTCCATGGATATCGCTCATCAGGCCGTTGGCGGAAACCTTCACGCCGTCGATCGCTCCCGCTGACCAGTTCGCTTTCAGCGCCGCCTCGATTGCCGGCACCCGCATCACGCCGTTTTCCGATGCGCCTGTCGCCGCGACCCTTACGTCACCTGCCTTGGTCTGAGTCACGAACACGCCGGTCAGCGCGAAGCGCGAGGCGGGATGTCGCATTTTGGCGTAGCCCGCCTTCGCCGGGATCGGGAACGACACTGCGGTGATGATCTCTCCATCCTCAAGCGCCGTGGAGAACAGGCCTTTGAAGAAGTCGTCCGCCGCTATCGAGCGCTTGTTGGTCTTGACGGTGGCGCCGAGCGAAACCAGGGCGGCCGGGAAATCCGCGGCCGGATCGTTGTTGGCGATGGAGCCGCCGATCGTGCCGCGATAACGCACGGCGGGGTCGCCGAGCACCGAGGTGAGGTAGGCGATCGCGGGAATCGACTTCTTCACGTCGGCGCTTTGCATGATGTCGAAATAGGTCGTGGCCGCCTTGATCGTCAGCGTGTCGCCCGATGCCTCGATGCCGACCAGTTCCTTGATCTTGCCGAGATCGATCACATCGGATGGCGCTGCCAGCCGCTGCTTCATCACGGGGATAAGCGTGTGGCCGCCGGCGAGGTATTTCGAGTCCGAGCCCTTGGCGAACGCGGCCACTGCTTCGTCGACCGAGGAGGGGCGATGGTATGTTGTCTGGTACATGGTTCGTGCTCCCTCTTAACCGTGGATCGCATGCCAGACGCGGTCGGGCGTCGCGGGCATTTCGAGCTTGTTGTTGCCGATCGCATCCGTGATGGCGTTGATGACCGCCGCCGATGCGCCGATCGCACCGGCTTCGCCGCAGCCCTTGACGCCGAGCGGATTGCCCGGACACAGCGTCGTGGTGTGCGACAGCTTGAACGACGGCAGGTCGTCGGCGCGCGGCATCGAATAGTCCATGAACGACGCGGTCAGGAGTTGGCCTGAACTGTCGTACACCGCGCCCTCGAGCAGCGCCTGGCCGATGCCCTGGGCGAGACCGCCATGGACCTGGCCTTCGACGATCATCGGATTGATCAGCCGCCCGAAATCATCCGCCGCCACGAAGTTGACGAAGGTCGATTTGCCGGTGGCGGAATCGACTTCCATTTCGCAGATGTAGGCGCCGGCCGGGAAGGTGAAGTTGGTCGGGTCGTAGAACGCGCCTTCCTTCAGGCCCGGCTCCATGCCGTCGGGCAGGTTATGCGCGGTGTAGGCGGCGAGCGCGACCATCGGCAACGCGATCGACTTGTCGGTGCCGGTGACCTTGAACTCGCCGTTCTCGATGACGATGTCGTTTTCGGATGCTTCGAGCGCATGGGCCGCGATTTTCTTGGCCTTGGCCTCGACCTTCTCCATCGCCTTCAGGATCGC
>DAIMKE010001456.1:0-1691 GCA_036721875.1 Bradyrhizobium sp.
GTATAATACATTGTTATAGCTTGATTTTTCGGGGAAACACCCGTGTCCAGCTGGAGCCGCTAGTCCCGCCGCTTGACGTGATGGTCGCCCTTGGAGGGCGGCGGCTGGGTGACATTGACGGGGTCGGAGGCAGGAAAGGTCTCCTCCAGGCCCTCTTCCAGGGCGTCGTCCAGCTGGCGTTTTTCGGTACGATCCTGCGAGCCGGCGTCATCACTGGAAACTTTGCGCGGTGTGGTCATGGCATGTTCCTTGGCATCCCCTCGCCTTCGATGGCGCCGCGAGATGCGATTTGGCTGGCGTACCAACCATGATAGATGACAACACCGAAAAGAAATTCAAGAAGGGGGCCGGGACGTCCATGAAGCACATCACCTGCATCGAAGATCTGCGTGAGCTGCACAAGCGCCGCGTTCCCAAGGCCTTCTTCGACTATGCCGATCGCGGCTCCTATACCGAGGACACGCTGCGCGCCAATTCCGAGGACCTTCGCCAGATCAAGTTCCGCCAGCGTATCCTGGTCGACGTATCCAGGCGCGACCTCTCCACCACGATCCTCGGCGAGCCCGCCGCGATGCCGCTGATCCTGGCTCCCGTCGGCCTGCTCGGCATGCAGCACGGCGACGGCGAGATTCATGCCTGTCGCGCCGCGCAGGCCGCCGGCATTCCCTTCACCCAGAGCACGATGTCGATCTGCTCGATCGAAGACATCGCGGCCGCCGTCGACAAGCCGTTCTGGTTCCAGCTCTACGTGATGAAGGACCGCGGCTTCATCAAGGCGCTGATCGAGCGCGCGATCGCGGCGAAATGCTCGGCGCTGGTGCTGACGGTCGACCTGCAGGTGATCGGGCAGCGCCATCAGGACATCAAGAACGGCATGTCGGTGCCGCCGGAATGGTCGCTGTCGAAACTGCTCGACTTCGCCAGCAAGCCCTCATGGGTCGCCGGCGTGCTGCGCGGCAAGCGCCGCAGCTTCGGCAACATCGTCGGCCACGTCAAAGGCACCGAGGACCTCACCAAGCTTTCGGAATGGACGGCATCGCAGTTCGACACCTCGCTGAACTGGAAGGACATCGACTGGATCCGCTCGATCTGGCCGGGCAAGCTGGTCCTGAAGGGCATCCTGGATGTCGAGGACGCCGAGATCGCGGCCAAGACCGGCGCGCAGGCCATCGTGGTCTCCAACCATGGCGGCCGCCAGCTCGACGGCGCGCCGTCGTCGATCGAGGTGCTGCCTGAGATCGTCGACACCGTCGGCTCGAAGATGGAAATCATGTTCGACGGTGGCATCCGCACCGGCATGGACGTGATGCGCGCGCTCGCGCTCGGCGCCAAATCCTGCATGATCGGCCGCGCCTATGCGTACGGGCTTGGGGCCGGCGGGCAAGAGGGAGTCGCCAAGGCGATCGACATCCTCGCCAAGGAACTCACCACCACGATGGGCCTGTGCGGCGTCAACACCATCGCCGAGATCGACGACAACGTGCTGGCGATTTGAAAGATCGCTGGTCATTCCGGGATGGTCCGAAGGACCAGACCCGGAATCTCGAGATTCCGGGTTCGATGCTGCGCATCGCCCCGGAATGACGCTTCGCGTCATGCCTTCGTGAGATCGGCCTCGACGAGGGATCGAAGGTCTGCAGTCACCTCCGGGCGTCGACCGAACCACAGTTCGAAGCCGCGGACGGCCGGGT
>DAIMKE010001457.1:0-1689 GCA_036721875.1 Bradyrhizobium sp.
GGTCTGGACCTGCACGGCATCTCCGAACTTTGCGGGCTCGCCGGGCGCGATGACCAGATATCGCCGTTCGGCCGGAACGGAATTCTGGACGATCTGCCGGATCGGCCCGACCGCATTGACGATGGCCGAGCCTGCCGGGTTTGTCATGAAGGCGGCGAGCGGTTGCACCGATCCGGTTCCGTCGTTCTTGTCGGCCAGCGCCAGCACGTAGCGCTGTTTCGGCTGCAGGCCGCTCACCGCCGCCTGCAACACCTGGATCAGGCCCTGATCGAACAACGAGACGCTGGTCGGCGGCTTTGTGCCCTTCGCTTCGGCCTTCGGGCCGAGGGTGAGGTGTGCGACCTGGCCCGCGACGCCGAGGCTCTGTAAATTTTGCCGGTCGTCCGGATTGGGTGCGGCGTTGGGAACATAGACGATGGCCTGAGGCGCTTGTCCGACCGGAATGTTCGCAACCACTGTGTTGGTGGCGGTGTCGATCGCGGCAAGCGCATCGGCGTTTTCAAGGCCGACATACATGCGCGTGCCGTCGCCGGATGGCCAGATACCGTGCGGCAGTTTTCCGACCGGGATTGTCGTAACCTGCGAAAAATCGTCGGTGCGAAACACCTTGACCTCATTGGTGCCGCCGATCGTGACATAGGCGAACGTTCCCTTTGCCGTGCGGGCGAAGTTGACGTGATTGGTGAGCGGGCCGGTCTCGATCGTCCTGATCGGATTGAACGGGAGCTTCGCGTTGAACACCTGCGTCTTGCCGATGTCTTTCAGCGTAAACCATACCTGTTCGCCATCCGGCGTGGCGGCGATATCAGGGCAGAACGGGCTTTCCTGCTTGACGCGCGCGACAATGGCGTGGTCGGCGACTGACACCACGACCGTCTCCGGATTGAAGGAAGAGCAGATGTAACCGTATTTGCCGTCGGGCGAGAAGATCTGCATGCCGGGGCCAGTCGGCACCTCGATGCGCCTCTTCTCGGCGTAACTCGCGGCGTCGATGACGCTGATGTAATTCTCGCCGCGCACGGTGACCCAGACTTCCTTTCCATTCGGCGTGAAGAACGCCTCGTGCGGCGAACGGCCTACATAAGTGACATGCTTGATCGCGTTCGTCGCGGTGTCGATGAACGTCACCGAATTCGATCCGATCGAGACGACGGCGAGCGTCTTGTGGTCGGGCGAATAGCCCATGCCGTGGACCAGCACCTGTCCCTTGTAGAGCGGGCTGAAATTGCCGGGCTGGGGATCGCCAAGCCGGATCACGCCGAGCAGCTTGTTGTCGACGGGATCGGTGACCGACAC
Organism: Bradyrhizobium sp.; assembly: GCA_036721875.1. GTDB lineage: Bacteria > Pseudomonadota > Alphaproteobacteria > Rhizobiales > Xanthobacteraceae > Bradyrhizobium. Next base: position 1,297 of record DAIMKE010001457.1, read on the forward strand.
CGTGTTCGAAAATTGCTCCGCCGCGTAGACGCGGTCGCGATGGCTGATCGGAATGTCCGGGGAGGACGCGGCGCCGGGGGCCTGGCCGGCCCAGGCTGCCGCCGACGTCGTAACGATCGTGCAGGCCAGCAAGCTGCTTCTCAATGCCGAGTAGTTCATCCGCCGCTCCTACTTCTTCATGCCCGATTGCATGCTCGTGTGATGATGGACCGCTGGCGCCTGGGTGGTTTGCGTTGGCGTCGGAACGGACGCCGGGACCTGTTCGCCGATCGCGAGTTTCATCGCCGCGATCTCCTGCGTCTGGCTGACGATGATTTCCTGCGCGAGGCGCCGCAGTTGTTCGTTCTTGCCGTAGCGCAGTTCGAGCACGGCCATGTCGATCCCGCCCTGATG
>DAIMKE010001458.1:0-1688 GCA_036721875.1 Bradyrhizobium sp.
GATCGATCCCGCGCAGGGCATCGTTGGCGCCGAGTTCGACGATGACCGCCTCGGTTCCCTCTGGCACCGACCAGTCCAGCCGGTCGCGGCCGCCCGAGGAAGTATCGCCGGACACCCCGGCATTGGTGATGTCGACCTTTATCCCCTTGTCACCCAAGGCTTTTTGCAGACGCACCGGGAAGGCCGAGGTGGCGGGCAGGCCGAGGCCTGCGCTCAGGGAATCGCCCAGCACGACCATCTTGACGGGCCGGTCGGGCGCGGCGGCGGGGGTTTGGGCAAAAGCCGGCGCCGCTGTCATCAAAGCCATAATCAACACGCGTATGTGCGCAAACATCCTTTTCAAGCCCTCGACCCGAGCGGTGGAAGTGCCATATGACCGAGTCATGGACAGCCTCATCGAACCCTCTTCACTGACCGGCGTCGAGCCGGACACGATTTCCATCGCCAACGTCAACCTCTCGCTCGGCACGGGCGCCGCGCGCGTTCATATCCTCAAGGATATCAGCCTTCGCGTGGCATCGGGCGAAGCGATCGGCCTGATCGGACCGTCAGGTTCGGGCAAATCGACCTTGCTGATGGTGATGGCGGGGTTGGAACGACCTGACAGCGGAGAGGTGGTGGTCAACGGCACGCCGTTCAATGCCCTCGGCGAGGACGCGCTGGCCCGGTTTCGCGGCCGACAGGTCGGCATCGTGTTCCAGTCGTTTCACCTGATCCCGACCATGACGGCGCTGGAAAACGTCGCGGTGCCGCTGGAACTCGCCGGCAATCCCGACGCGGCGCAACGCGCGGCGCAGGAATTGACCTCGGTCGGGCTCGGCGATCGCCTGCACCATTATCCGACCCAATTGTCCGGCGGCGAGCAGCAGCGCGTCGCGCTCGCCCGCGCGCTGGCACCCGACCCCGCGATCCTGGTGGCGGACGAGCCGACCGGCAATCTCGATGAAACCACCGGCAGGCAGATCGTGGATCTGCTGTTCACCAAGCACGCCGAGCGCGGCATGACGCTGGTGCTGGTGACGCACGACACCTCGCTGGCGCAGCGCTGCGACCGCGTGGTGCGGCTGCGTTCCGGCCGGATCGACGGACATTCATGACCACGATCTCCGAACCGGCCTATCGCAGCCGCGGGTCATCGCTGGCACTGCGCTACGCGCTGCGCGAACTGCGCAGCGGCCTGCGCGGTTTTTACGTTTTCATCGCCTGCATCGCGCTCGGCGTGATGGCGATTGCCGGCGTCGGCTCGGTCGCGGCCAGCCTCAGCGAAGGCCTGACGCGCGAGGGCCGCGCGCTGCTCGGCGGCGACGTTGCGTTCTCGCTGATCCAGCGCGAAGCCAAGCCTGAGGAACTCGCCTTCCTGCGCGCGCGCGGCGAGGTTTCGGTCGCGGCCGCGCTGCGGGTCATGGCCCGCGGCAATGACGACAAGCTGGCGCTGGTCGAGCTCAAGGCCGTGGATGGCAGCTATCCGCTGCTCGGCCAGGTGACGCTCGAACCCCAAATGCCGATGGCGGATCTGCTGGCCGAGCGCCAGGATGCATCTGGTACCGCGTTCGGCGCCGCGGTCGATTCCATCCTGCTGGCAAGGCTCGATCTCAAGCTGGGCGACCGCATCGGCATCGGCAGCGCCACGTTCCAGATCCGCAGCGTGGTCACCGCCGAGCCGGACAAGCTCGCGGGCAATGTAGGGC
>DAIMKE010001459.1:0-1687 GCA_036721875.1 Bradyrhizobium sp.
GGGTCAAGCCCGGCCATGACGGGAAGAAAGTTGGGTCCTGCGTCCGTCACCCATCCAGCTCCCTGTACCGCCGGAAAATCCCCTCCTCGTTGAACGCGATCCGCCGGTCGCTCGCCAGATAGGCCTTGATGTTGGGCCTCGCCGCGACGCGATCGCGCAGGTCGACCAGTCCCGGAATGTCCGACTCGAACGCCTTCATGCGCTTTGGAAAAGCGTAGCGCAGTCCTTCCACGATCTGGAACAGCGAGAGGTCGACATAGGTCAGGCGGCGGCCGGTGACGTAAGTCCCGCCGTTGGCCGCCAGCAGCTCTTCAAAGTAACCCAGATACTTGGGCACGCGCTCTTTCCAGAACTCCTCGGTTCGCTTCTTCGCCGGGACCTTCTGGTCCTCGTAATAGAGCGACGGCCCGAGCGGGTGATGGGTGTCGTGAATTTCGAGCACCAGGTCGGCGATCGTCAGCTGCAGCTGATGTACCCACAATTTGCCGGCGTCCGCCTTTGGCGCCAGCCCGTGGCGCGATCCCAGATAGAACAGGATGTTGGCGGTCTGCCCGATCACGAGCTTGCCGGCTTTCAGGAACGGCGGCGCAAACGGCGGGGTTCCCTTCCCCACCTTCATCATGCGCGTCATTGCGGCCATGCCGTTGCCGCTACGGGCGACATCCGCGTAGCCAGCCCCGGCTTCTTCGAGCGCGAGGCGGACATATTCGCCTCGGCCCTGAATGCTCGGCCAGTAGTAGAGCTCGTAACGCATTGCCGGCGTCCCCTGGTGGTTGTTTGACAGGCTTAACAAATCATTGCCGTTCGGGTTCGTCACGCTGGTTCCCGGGGGAACCGCGGAAGGTCACCAGCGCGCTTACGGTTCCTCAACGGTGTTTCGCGACAAATGGGGTTCCGGCCGCCGCCGGCGCAACCGATTAACGGTCACCCCGTACCTTATGTTCAGGGGAAGCCGAGCCATGTCACAAGCCGCCACCTATGCGTTTGCCTACCACCAGCTGCTGGTGGCGATTGCGGGCGCGGTGTGCCTGTTCGGGACCTGGGTCGGCATGCGCCACTTCGCCCGCGCCCGCGCCACTACCGGCACCACGCGGATCGGCTGGCTGTTCATGGCCTCCGTCGGCACCGGCGTGGCGCTGTGGGCCTCGACCTTCATCTCGATCCTGGCGCTCGACCCGTCGCTCGATTCCGGCTTCGAGCCGGTTGCGACCGCCGCTGTCCTCGTCATCGCCATCATCGCCTGCCTGATCGGCTTCGAGATCGGCAGCCGCCACTTCACACTGGCCCCCGAACCGGGTGGCGTGGTGATGGGCGCGGGCATTCTCGCCATGCATTTCCTCGCCTTCGAGGGCTGGCATATCGCCGGCCACTTTGAATGGAATATCTTCGGCGTCGCCGTGACCTTCCTGCTCGGCCTCAGCCTCTCGGCGCTCGCGGTCAACCGCGCCAACCGGCCGGTGACGCGTTGGTGCCGCCATGGCGCGGCGATCGTGCTGGCGTTCATGATCTGCGCGATGCACTACGCGCTGACGGCGTCGACCTCGGCTATCGCCGATCCGTCGATCGTGCTGCCCGGCTATCTCATCCCCGCGCATATCCTCGGCCTGGCCACGGTCTGCGCCGTGCTGCTGGTGATGGGCTCCGGCTTCTCGACCTATGTGATCGACCTGAAGCTGCGCACGGAGTC
>DAIMKE010001460.1:0-1687 GCA_036721875.1 Bradyrhizobium sp.
CGGCGGGCCTGTGCTCGCAGACATCGACCCATTCGGCCGCTGTCAATTCTGCCATCCGATCGGGGGTGATCCTGACCGCGCTGTGCGTCGAGCCTGCCGCGGGCACCACCACGTCGAATGCTTTCAGCGACACGTCGCAATAGACCGGCAGCGGCGACTTGAGCCCGAACGGACAGACGCCGCCGACTTCATGCCCGGTGATATCTGCGACTTCGTCGAGCCCGAGCATCTTCGGCTTGACGCCGAACAGCGCCTTGACCTTCTTGTTGTCCATCCGCGACGTGCCGGCCGCCACGATCAGCACCACGCGGTCGCCGACGCGCAAGGACAGTGTCTTGGCGATCCGCGCCGGCTCGACGCCATAGGCTTCGGCGGCAAGTGCAACGGTAGCGGAGCTCATGTGGGATTCGATCACGGCAATATCGGGCGCCTTCTCGGCGAAGAAGGCGCGAACGGTAGCAAGGCTCATTTCAGGACCTTATGGCAGACACCAGGGCAGGAAGCTCGGCGAGCGCGTGGATGCGGTGGTCGGGCGCAACGCCGAGCTCGTCCATTTGGGTGCGCAGGATCTTGAACATTGTCAATGGCGGCAGGGTGTCGCTTTCCACGCAGGCCAGCGCCATTGCTTCCGGCGTCACCCGCTCGATCCAGGCGACGTTGAGTCCGAACGCCTTGGCGCCGCAGGCGTCCCAGGGGTTGGAGGAGATGAACAGCACCTCCGTCGGCGGCACGTGCAGCACCTCCTCGATCAGCGCATAGGCTTCCGGATTGGGTTTGAAAATCTTCCTTGCGTCGACGCTGATGGTCGCATCGAGAAGTCCGTCGAGCCCGCTGTTGCGCACCAGCGCATTGAGCATTTCAGGGCTGCCGTTGGAGAGGATCGCGAGCTTGCGATCCTTCATCGCCGAAAGTGCGGCGAGCGCATCCGGATAGAGATCGAGATGCAGATATTTGTCGATGATGCGCGCGAAAGCGTCGTCCTCATATTCCAGTCCGAGGCTGCGCAGCGTGTAGGCCAGCGAGTCGCGCGTGACCTGCGAGAAATCCCGGTAGCGACCCATCAGCGACCGCAGCCAGGTATATTCGAGCTGCTTGATGCGCCAGACCTGCGTGATGATCTCGCCATAGCCGGGAAACTCATCCTCGGTGACGTCGGCCACCGACTGGACATCGTAAAGCGTGCCATAGGCATCGAGCACGATTGCTTTGATGGTCACGGTGATTTCTCTTTTCCGCCGAAGTTCGTCATGGACCACCCCTCGCGCTACCGCCGATGCTACTCCCTTAGATCCCCAAGATCTTACGCGCGTTCGCTTTCAGTACCTTGGGCCGGATCTCCTCGCGGATCTCGAGTTTTGCAAAATCCGCCAGCCAGCGGTCCGGCGTGATCACGGGCCAGTCCGAGCCGAACAGCATTTTGTCCTGCAGGATCGAGTTGATGTAGCGCACGAGAATCGGCGGAAAGTATTTCGGCGACCAGCCGGAGAGGTCGATATAGACGTTCGGCTTGTGGGTCGCGACCGACAGCGCCTCTTCCTGCCAGGGAAAGGAGGGATGCGCGAGGATGATCTTGAGATCAGGAAAATCCGCCGCGACGTCGTCCATGTACATCGGGTTGGAATATTTCAGCCGCATCCCCATGCCGCCGGGCATGCCGGAGCCGACGCCGGTTTGTCCGGTGTGGAAC
>DAIMKE010001461.1:0-1681 GCA_036721875.1 Bradyrhizobium sp.
CCATGAAGCTCGGCGAGGTCGTCAATACCCGGGCCGCCAGCGGTACCCATATCGCGCCTGATCTACTCGCCCACGTCTCGCCGTTGGGATGGGAACACATCAATCTAACCGGCGAATATCGCTGGCCCAAATCCTTAGCGTAGGATTCCGCCCCCTCCCGCAAACGCCCCCTACGATTGAGAAGCGCGGCGGAATCTCTTAGATTGATCGCTGGAGGCTTTGTTCGCGGAGACGCGCACATTGCCTTCTTTTCGTTTTAGGAAGCGCTGCCCTAAGCGACAGAAGCCAGAGCTTTGACAATGCGGCATTCCGCGATGGAGCCGACCATGTATCTTGATCCTATCGGTGCAGACACGCGATGATGGCGGTCACGACGGCGGTGGTTTCCGCGACGTCGCGCACCCTCACTGTGTCGAGGCCGATTTCAGCAGCGGGATAGTCATTCCCACCGGGGAATATCGCATCCCCAATGAACAGCATCCCGTCGAGCGGGACACCGCTCTCGGCACTCAGGCGCTTCAGGCCATAGCCCTTGTCGATCCCTGCTCTGGTCACGTCGATCGATGTCGTGCCACCGAGATTGATCGAGAGCTCCGGCAGCTTCGCGCGCAACGTGGCCTGCAACGCGGTCCTCTTCTTTCGGTCAGGATCCCACGCTTCCTTTTCCTTCAGCGGCGCTGCCTGCCCCAGGCCCGAAAAGGTGATCTGGCTGCTCCGGTCCTCGATCCGTTCGCCCCAGATACGTTCGTCGGCGAGACCGGCATCGGTCAGCGCCTGATCGAAGGCCGTGCGGATCTTCGCCTTCTCCGCGTCGTCGAACAGTTCGGCATAGACCGCGCGCCAAGCGCCATTGATGAACCGATAGAGTTTCGTGCCTGTGGTCGGCATCAACCAGAGACGGTCGAGCGCGACGCCGGCAGGAAGGCGCGAGGCGATCTGCTTTTCGAACTGCGGCCAGTCCCCGCCCGAGATCACCGCCACATCCGTGATGGCGAGCAATCGGGCGAGGATTGCGGCCATATCCTCCGATAACGGCCGCTTGCTCTCGGCAAGCGTGCCGTCGAGGTCGAAGGCGATCAGCCACTTCATGCCGCCTTCCCTGCCGGATCGCGGTAGGCGAGCAGCCTGAGCGCATTGATGACGACGAGCAGCGTCGATCCCTCATGAACCGCCACCGCTGGCCCAATGCCGAGGCCGAGGATGGTAGCAGGCACCAGGAAGGCGACGACACCCAGGCTGACGAAGACGTTCTGCCGGATGATTCCACGGGTATGGCGGCTAAGACCGACTGCGAATGGCAGGTGCGCCAGATCGTCGGCCATCAGCGCCACGTCGGCTGTCTCCAGCGCAACGTCCGACCCCGCCGCGCCCATCGCGATGCCGACCGTCGCGCTTGCCATCGCCGGCGCATCGTTCACGCCGTCGCCCACCATCGCGACCTTGTCTTCGCCGGCGAGCTTCTTGATCGCGGCAACCTTGTCTTCGGGCATGAGGTCGCCCCACGCTTCGTCGATCCCGACTTCGTCGGCGATCGCTTCGGCGACTTTCTGGTGATCGCCGGAGATCATTATCATCCGCGACACGCCCATCTCGTGCAGCCGACGCAACGCGGTCTTGGCAGCTTCGCGAGGCGTGTCCATCAGGCCGATCGCGCCCAGGTCACGGTCCCCCTTGCGAACCA
>DAIMKE010001462.1:0-1681 GCA_036721875.1 Bradyrhizobium sp.
GCGCAGGATCGCGCCGCGCTTGAGCAGATTGGCCAGCACGATCAGCCGCGACGACAGCATCGCCGTGACCGGCGCCAGCGCTGCATCGTTCGCTGCAACGGCCGGCGCAGCCTGCTTGACGGGCTTCTGGTTCATTCACAAACCTCTGCCAACAAAGCTGACCGCTGCCAAGGCCAGCGATTGCGATCGGACGCGGCAATAGCCATGAAGCCGTCCACGACCCGGACCGACTGACATGCGCGGGGCGCGGCACGCCGATGGGCGAACTGCTGCGGCGCTAGTGGCACCCGGTCGGACTGGTCGCCGACGCCGCGGATATCCCCAGAAAAGTGCGCGTGCTCGGCGAGGATCTGGTGCTGTTTCGCGGCTGATGGCCTCGATGCCGGAGGCGCTTCCGGCCGCGATCCGATCGGTGTCGCGTTCGATCAAGGCGCGCCGCCGGTGGAATTCGAGGCAGGGAATTTCATTCGAGAAGTCCGAGGCGGCGGGTTGAGCCAGTAAATGTCGTTGCGGCGCTACCTGGCCTGACCGAACGCATCCAGAATCCTCCCCCGTTGTTTTTATTATTGTTTCTCCCCTAACGCCCGTTGAGGCGCCCGGTGACCATTCCGTCTGTGTGCGCTTCATCACGGAGACCACCGGTAAAGGAGGCGAAAAACCGGCGAGATGAAACCATTTTGAGGGAACCGCGAAACCATCTTGAAACAGATGGCGCGTAAATCTCTCTGCAACAGAGGACGCGCAGTCGTCCGGGAGGCTTAGATGAACCACTCCATTCACTCGGCGGATCGCACTACCCACCTGAAGATCGTGGTTGTCGCCCTCGTGGCCGGCATCGCGGTTGCGGCGTTCGGCATTTCGGCGCGGACCGGTGCGGATTACAGCCAGACCGCCCAGGTCGTTAAGGCAGGCAAGCCGCTGGTCATCACCAGCGCGAACACCTCGACCGTCCGCTAAAGGAAATCGATCTGATTGGAATAAAAACGGCCGCCCTCGGGGCGGCCTTTTTGCTTGCGGTCAGCTTTCAGGATCGGTCGTCAAGCCACTGAAAAACGGCGCAACATAAATGGCGCGAGAGACGGGACTCGAACCCGCGGCCTCCGCCGTGACAGGGCGGCGCTCTAACCAACTGAGCTACTCCCGCGGATGCCGTAATCAGATCCTGACCCGCGCAGAACCGAGGGCATAAAGGGCCATTTCCCCATAGTCAAGGACGTTGCAAATCCCCCTGCCAAATGGGCACTTCTTTGACGCGGATGCAAATAACGCCCTGTTTTAGGGCATAACAGCGCAGGCGCCCGACAGCCGAATCGTTTAAGGCCTGATACACTTGGGTTTCTTGAAGCCTCTGCGTTCCCGCCGGATCGGGACCTGCGGGCTTCAGATCATCATGCGACGCGTTTTCCGGCACCAGACTCGGTATTTGGACCCGGTATTTGCGAACGCTCGAAAGACATTTTCAACAAGGAGGGCCAGTTATGGCGAAGAAAGCAGCATCCCCAGCCACCATCACGCTCAAGCACCTGGCGGCGGCGCTGGCGGAGGACCATGAATTGTCGAAGAAGGCCGCCGAGGCGATTCTGACCGATCTGGTCGGCAAGATCACCAAGCACCTGAAGAAGGGCGAGCGCATCCGCATCGTCGGCCTCGGCATCCTCCAGGTCCGCAAGCGCGCCGCCCG
>DAIMKE010001463.1:0-1679 GCA_036721875.1 Bradyrhizobium sp.
ACGTCGTCGAACTGATCAACACCATTGCGGGCCAGACCAATCTGCTGGCGCTCAACGCCACCATCGAGGCGGCGCGCGCCGGCGAGGCCGGCCGCGGCTTTGCGGTCGTGGCCTCGGAAGTGACGTGGATGGCCGGGACAAGCCCGGCCATGACGGCGGAAATATCTTAACCCACCCGCCACTCCAGCACGCCGTCTTCGGCCGTCGTGACGTTGCCGAGCGTGCCTACCGGCGTCCGGTCCATGTTCTGCAGATGCGCAAGCGTCGTCGCGTCATTCGCGGGGATGCGGGCGAGTGCCCGCTGATCGGCCTCGGTGCGCATCATCACCACGCCGTGCTCAACTTCGCCCTTGCCCTTGTAGATCACGGTAAAGCTTTCGACCTTGCCTTTGCCTGCAGCTTCGGTAACGAACTCGGGCACCTTGCGGCGATTGCGGTCGGCCTCGGCCTGGACGCTGATGTCCTGCTCGAGCGCCTGCTTCGGCGCCTCGCGCGACACCACCAGCCCGTGATGCTTGGTGACGAAACCGCCCTGGCCGTAGAGCAGCCCGAGTTTGCCGCCTTCGCGCAGCTTGCGCACCATCGCGATTGCCGCATGCGTCATGTAGGTGTTGAGCGGGGCGCCGAAGAAAGTGAGGCCACCGGTCACCGTCGGTTGCACGTCGGGGCCCAGGCCCAGCGTCCGCCGCGCCATCTTCGGCACGCAGGGAAAGCAGCTATAGAGTTCGATGGCGTCGAATTTCTTGCCGTCGCCCTCGACCAGGTCCATCACCGCCTTGAGCACCGCGTTCTGCGGATGGCTTTCGTAGAACTGGTCGCGCACCAGATAGTCGCGCGGCTCTTCCGCGGATGCGCCGCCGAGCGGATAGACCAGGCGATCTTCGGGCACGCCGGCCGCGCGCGCCTTCGCCAGCGACGTCAGCAGCACCGCGCCGCCCATGTTGACGGTTGGATTGGCCACCATCAGCTTTGTATAGGGCCAGGCGATCAGGCGGTTTTCCGGCGTCGGCGTCGTGATCTCGTCGGGCGAGAAGTGCTTCTGCAGCCACGAATTGGGATTCTCCGACGCGACCTTCGAATAGGTCGACCACAGCGCGCCGGATTCGGCGAGCGCCTCGCGCGGCGTCTGGCCCCAATGCGCCGACGTAGCAGATTCATAGAGCGGGTAGACGGTGATGGGACGGAACACGCCGAGCTTTACCGCCATCGGCTTCTGGAACACCGCGCCGCGCTTCGGCTCCTCGACGTCATGGGCGAACGGCGTCCAGGGCAGCGAAATGCCGCCGCGCTCGGCCTTGGTCGCAGTCGACTGCGCTTCCGCGCCGCACACGACAGCCACGCTGCATTCGCCGCGCGCGATGCGTTGCGCCGCTTCGTGAATGTAGCGGATCGGGCTCTCGCCGCCGACCGGGCCGTAATAGCAATGATCAGGCGTGACGCCGAGCCGCTCGGCCAACTGCTTCTCGGGATCGCGGTAACGCCAGCTCAGGAAGTTGACGACGTCGAGCGAGCCGAGATCGCCGAGCAACTTTGCCCCGCTATCGGCCTCCGCGCGCCGCATCGCGTGTTCGAGCAGCGCCAGCGGCTCCCGCCCGGCGGCGATGTTCTTGGGCCGGTCGACGATTTCGCCGACGCCGACGATGACGGGTATACGGTCAGGGGAAACAGTCGTCATTGTT
>DAIMKE010001464.1:0-1674 GCA_036721875.1 Bradyrhizobium sp.
CGTACTGGTCGGCAGTCCCGCCAATCCCACCGGCACCATGATGTCGCGCGAGGCGCTGACTGGCCTGATTCATGCGGCGGAGAGCGCCGGTATCCGGTTCATTTCCGACGAGATCTATCACGGCCTCGACTACGCGTTTCCGGCGGTGACGGCCGCCGAACTGTCGCCGCAGGCGCTGGTGATCAACTCGTTCTCGAAATATTTCTGCATGACCGGCTGGCGGGTCGGCTGGATGGTGGTACCGGAGCCGCTGGTGCGGCCGATCGAGCGCCTGCAGCAGAACCTGTCAATCTCGGTGCCGACGCTGTCGCAGATCGCCGCCGAAGCTGCCTTCGAAGGCACAGTCGAGATGGAGGCGATCAAGCACGGCTATCAGGAAAACCGCCGCATCCTGATCGAGGGACTGCCGAAGGCCGGCTTGACCAAATTCCTGCCCGCGGACGGCGCGTTCTATCTTTACGCAGACGTCTCGGATTTCACCTCGGATAGTTTCGAATTCGCCGGCCGCATGCTGGAGAAGACGCATGTGGCGGCCACGCCAGGCGTCGACTTCGATCCGATCCACGGCCGCGTCTTCATCCGCTTCTCCTATGCGCGCTCGGCCGAGGAGATGCGCGAAGCGGTGACGCGCATCGCGCGCTGGCTGGGATAATTCCGGCCATTTCTTCATCCGCATCCTCAGTAACTGCAATCAACGGAGAGCTACCCGTGTCCGCCAGAATCATGACTGAATCCGCCACCGCGCCGCATTTCCCGCTCGCCGCGCTGCTATGGCCACGCCGCGCGGATGGATCGTTCGGACTCTTTCGCGGCATTATCCTGGTTGCGCTGGGAACGGCGCTGTTGACCCTGTCAGCCAAGGTGAACCTGCCGTTGCCATACGTGCCCATGACGCTGCAGACGCTCGTCGTGCTGATGATCGGCGCGGCCTATGGCTGGCGGCTCGGCAGCGCCACTGTGATCGCCTATCTGGCCGAAGGCGCGATCGGATTTCCTGTGTTCGCAGGTCCTGTCGGCGGCGTCGCGCCGCTCGTCGGTCCAACCGCCGGATATCTCTACGGCTTTGTGGCTGCGGCGTTCGTCACGGGCTGGCTCGCCGAGCGGGGCTGGGATCGATCGGTGCTTTGGTTGTTTGTGGCGATGGCGTTCGGACACCTTATTATCCTCGCCAGTGGGTTCGGCTGGCTGGCGTTCGGCATGAAGCTCGGCGTCGAAAAGGCGTGGCTGGTCGGTATCGCACCGTTCATCGCGGCTTCGCTGATCAAGAACGCGCTCGGCGCGGCACTGGTGCCGGCGATCCGGCGCGTGTTCGATACGCGGGGGTAAACCGATCGCGCCGTCTTGACGGTCAGCAAAAAACCGCCCGGTTGTGCCGGGCGGTTTTTCTTTTTCAGTTCGATCCTTACTCGCCGCTCCCGAAGCGGCGCGACCACCATCCCGCTTTGCGCGGCGCTTCGGCGGTCGACGCCGGAGCGGCCGCGGCCAGATCAGGCTCGGGCGCCGCGATCTGTTCGGCGACGCGCTCGCTGACTGATGGTGCCGGCTCGGCCTGCGCACTCGACAGGAAGCTGACCTTTTCGCGCACGGTGGAGCGCCGCGGCGCCGCGGCCCGGTCGGCTTCCGGTGCGGCTTCCGCGTCGTTTGCCCATCATATGAGCAGCCGGGGACGGAAAG
>DAIMKE010001465.1:0-1673 GCA_036721875.1 Bradyrhizobium sp.
GATTGGAGCCGCTCGACGAAGGTGCCGGCGAGCCGCCACTTGGAGCTGCCGGACTGTTCGATTGAGGAGCGCTCGCGCCTCCGGAGCCGGGAGTGCCGGGATGATGCGCCGAGTGATTGTCCTCGGCCTGCGCCAACCGCAAATCGGCCGGCCGTCCGAACTCCGCATCGAGACGCTTGGGGCTATCGCGATCCCGTAGCTGCTCTGCCGAGAGCTGCGCGGTTGCAGCGATGGCGGCCCCTGCGAGAAACAGGGTGCAGAGGACCGCCACCCAAAGACCACCGCGATTTCGAAACACCAGCTCGAATATCGACATGGCCTCTGCCTTCACGAAGAGGTCGTCAGAACGTCGCGATTAAAGGCAGCAGGATGGCATCAGCCGTCTGCTTCTGCCCGTCGCTAAGGGTCCCGTACAACCGAGCGAATGCAGAGCGCGCCGATTTGATCGCTTCCAAGCGCTCACCCAAATGATGCTCGTAGCGGTCAAGGCGCTCGGGGCCGGCCACTTTGTCATCCATCACAAGCAGCTTGCGCGCTTCCAGCAGGTGCTGACGGCTGGAGCGCAGCGCGTCCGCCAGAACGTTCCAATCGGCCGTCTGCTTGTCGGTGATCTGCAACTCGGTCTTGAGGAACGCGATGCGCCCCTCCAGTCGCTCGGTGACGTCGGCGGGGCCGCTCGTGCTTGCACCGGTACCGGAACCCATGCCGTTCATCTGCTGATTCATGCGGCCATGCATTCGCTCCATCATTTGCATCATCGGCATCATGTTGGAGTCGCGCGGCTGACAGCCGGCGCCCTGACAGTCCTGCATCTGACCCGGCATGGGCATCTTCATCTTGTCGTCCATGCGACCGCCGCCAGTGCTCTGCGACTGGCTGCCGGGCTGCGCCATGCTCCCCATGTTGTTCATGGTGCCGCTGGACGAATCGGGTTTCATCTTCATCTCGTCCATCATGGCAAGCTGCGCGCGTTCGGCCGCCACAAGCTTGCCCGCAGGCGACCCAGCAGCCAGGCCCAGGACGGCAACCGCCGTTATCGCAACGAACCTCTTGATATTATCCATGGCCTATCTCCTATCGTGATTCTGATGGATGCCCCAACTTGCCTACCCACTCAGGACCGGATCAAGTTGAGCCAGATCAACAGCGCAAGTCGAGCCAAACGGCAGATTGGGCGCACTAGTTAATATAGACGGAGAGCCCGCTGAAAAATTACAGTGGTCTCGCGCCGCCAGTTTCGCTACCAGCTTCCTCGTCCGACAGCGGTGAGGCATGAGGCAGGCCCAATGCAAGCTTCCACCTGCACGCAATGCGTGCCGCAAGAAACCAATCGTGACGGTCGTGCTGACGGCGGCTTCGAAGAAGCACGCGATCGCCTCCTGAACCCGGCAACGGATCAGGGCGCATTATGGGCATACGGTCGCGATTTTTGGGAGCGTTCGATCCTCTTCTGGGACACGCTTCGACAACGAGCTGACGATCTGATCGAGCATGAGCGCCGGGGGCTGCCGCCTCTCCTGGACTTCCGTTTCGAGACGATTCTCGATGCGCGCCAGTTCGAGCGTCCGGTCAATTACGTCTTGCTGCGCATCCTACCCGAGCACGAATCTGCCAGCGGCCCAGGCAGCGAGAAGAAGCCGCCGATATTGATCCTGGACCCGCGGGCGGGACAT
>DAIMKE010001466.1:0-1670 GCA_036721875.1 Bradyrhizobium sp.
GGCTGATCCCGCCGTCGTCGCCGGCATGCAGCCGGCCATCGATGCGCTGGCGAATGCCGGCGCCGACGTGCAGCGCGTTGCGCTCGATCTTTCCGGTGCGCAGCCGGCGCTGGAAGCGATCTGGGGCGCATCGCATGCCGCGCTGGTGCGCGATTTCGATGGCGCGCAACTGGCGGCGCTCGATCCGGGCCTGCTGCGGCTCGTGATATCAGCCCAAAACATTTCCGTGCTCGAATTGCAGGCGGCGTATGCCGAAATGCGCGCGCTGAGCCAGACGATGCACGCATTTCACCGGGATTACGATCTCTTGCTGACGCCGACCGTTCCCATGACGGCGTTCGCTGTCGGCGTCGACACGCCCGACGCCGCACGCTTTCCTCAATGGTACGACTGGACGCCGCTGACGTGGCCGTTCAATCTCACCCGCCAGCCCGCGGCGTCGGTCCCGTGCGGGTTCGTCGAAGGCCTGCCGATCGGGTTGCAGATCGTGGGCCCGATGTTCGCCGAGCCGAGCATTTTTCGCGCGAGCCGCTGCGTCGAGCAGGCCTGCGCCACCGGCGCGCGGCCGGGAATTTGAGCCTGGCGCCGTGCGGACGGATATGACGTAGGGATACTCGGGACCGCCTGTGGCGGTCAGTTTGGCTCCAGCCTCATCGACCAGACTGTTCGCGCCAACGATGCAGCTCCGAGACGTGAGTCTTCATGCAATTGAATGCTGAAACGACGCAGGCAAGGGCGATCAAGCCGTCGGCGCCGCCGCCATTCTACGAGCGCCCGATGCTGTTGCGTCCGGGGCTGAACGTCCGGAGCGGCCTGACCGGCCCGAAGGGCTACGAATTCGCGAGGGGCGCGGTGGCTGTTCCGATCGGCGTCAGCGAATTTCCGCTCGCTGCACGGCACTATCCGATCATGTTCACCGCCGCCGAGCTTGCCCCGGTCGTCGTGCTGGGCGTGAAAGGCGGCAGGAACCTTTTCGTCGAACCCGACGGCTCGTGGCGGTCCGGCCACTACGTGCCCGGCTACATCCGCCGATACCCTTTCACGCTGACGACGATCCCGGATTGCGTCGAGCAGATGCTTGCGATCGACACCGCCTCGGACCGCTTTGTCCAGAATATCGATCAGACGGAGGACGCGAGCAGGTTCTTCGATGACGAGGGACGGCCGACGGATACCGCGCGCACCGCGATGCAGGTCTGCCAAGCCTATCGCGACGACTGTCAGCGGGCGGAAGCTTTCGCGAAGGCACTCCGGAAAGCCGAACTGCTTGTTCCGCGACAGGCCTCGATGGCGTCGGGGAGCGGATCGGGCGGCGCGCTCGACGGCTTGCTGGATATCGACGAGCGGGTCTTTCGCACGCTGCCGATCTCGACCGTCGCGCAATGGCACGGCGACTGCTGGCTGGTTCTGATCGCCCTGACGCTGGCCTCGGCTCACAACTGGCAGGCGTTGGCTGATCGTCGCGGCCGCTGCGGTCCTGCCAACCCGCGCGCTCCGGAAAAAATAAAAAGCCGCAGCCGCTAAACTGTCGGTTCCGGCCGATCCCGTTCGTCTTCCACCCAGAATCGAGCGGTGGTGGAGATCGGGAAATGGAAAATCTGGGATATCGCTGGGTGATCGTCGCGGCCGGAGGCCTGCTTGGGTGCGTCGCCGTCGGCGGCATGTTCTCG
>DAIMKE010001467.1:0-1669 GCA_036721875.1 Bradyrhizobium sp.
CGACGCGATCGACCTCGCCGAAGACCGCGACCGCTTCAAGCGCGTACTCGACAAGCTGCGCCTGAAGCAGCCGAAGAACGGCATCGCCTATTCAGTGGAGCAGGCGCGACTGGTGTCGGCCGATCTCGGCCTGCCGCTGGTGGTGCGCCCATCCTATGTGCTGGGCGGCCGCGCGATGCAGATCATCCGCGAGGAAACCCAGCTCGACAACTACCTGCTCGGCACCCTGCCCGAACTGGTGCCGGCCGACGTCAAGGCGCGCTATCCCAACGACAAGACCGGGCAGATCAACACCGTGCTCGGCAAGAACCCGCTGCTGTTCGACCGCTACCTGTCCGACGCCACCGAGATCGACGTCGACTGCCTCTCCGACGGCAAGGACACCTTCATCGTCGGCATCATGGAGCATATCGAGGAAGCCGGCATTCACTCCGGCGACTCCGCCTGCTCGCTGCCGCCGCATTCGCTCGATGCCAAGATGATCGAGGAGCTCGAGCGGCAGACCCGCGAACTCGCGCTCGGCCTCGACGTCGTCGGCCTGATGAACGTGCAATACGCCATCAAGGACGGCGAGATCTACGTGCTCGAAGTCAATCCGCGGGCGTCGCGCACCGTGCCGTTCGTCGCCAAGGTGGTCGGCACGCCGGTGGCAAAGATCGCGGCCAGGATCATGGCTGGCGAGAAGCTCGCCGACTTCAAGCTGAAGAAGCGCAAGCTCGGCCATGTCGGCGTCAAGGAATCGGTATTCCCGTTCGCGCGCTTCCCCGGCGTCGATACCGTGCTCGGGCCGGAGATGCGATCGACCGGCGAGGTGATGGGCATCGACAGTTCGTTCGCGGTCGCCTTCGCCAAGAGCCAGCTCGGCGGCGGCACCCGGGTGCCGCGCAAGGGCACCGTGTTCGTCTCGGTCCGCGAAAGCGACAAGCACCGTATCGTGGACGCGGTCCGCCTGCTGCACTCGCTCGGCTTCAAGGTGATGGGCACCTCGGGCACCCAGCGCTTCCTGAACGACAATGGCGTTCCGACCGAGAAGGTCAACAAGGTGCTGGAAGGACGGCCGCACATCGTCGACGCCATCACCAATGGCGACATCCAGCTCGTCCTGAACACCACCGAGGGGCCGCAGGCGCTGGCCGACAGCCGTTCTCTGCGGCGGGCTGCCCTCTTGCATAAAGTGCCGTATTACACCACTCTTTCGGGTGCTGTGGCGGCTGCCCAGGGCATCCGCGCCTATCTGGGCGGGGACCTTGAGGTCCGCACCCTGCAGAGTTACTTTTCCGAAAACTGATCGTCGGCCGGGCTGAAATGCCCGCTAAACGATTGGCAATAAAGCCGTATGGCCGGAACTCACCGCGCGTTTGGATGTTGAATCGGCCTTTGGACAGGCCGAAGTTTAGCAGGCTGGCGGGCCCATAACGGGGCCATGAAAGCCCGAATCGAAATCTAAAAAATGCCTCGTGCGCGCGCCGGCAGCGGCTCGCACGACGGAAGGACGGAAAAGATGATTGAAAAGGTTCCGATGACCGCGAGCGGCTACGCCGCCCTCGAAGTCGAGTTGAAGAAGCGCCAGTCGGAGGACCGTCCGCGCATCATCGAACATATCGCCGAGGCGCGCTCGCATGGCGACCTCTCGGAGAACGCGGAGTATCATGCCGCGAAGGAAGAGCAG
>DAIMKE010001468.1:0-1668 GCA_036721875.1 Bradyrhizobium sp.
TCTACGTCGCGGCGATCGGCGGCTCGGGCGCGGCGCGGGTCGTCGCCAACAACATCCATCCAATGAAGGTGACGCAGCCCGAAGCGATCGACGATCTCTGCGTCAAGCTCGAGGATGTTCTGAAGGGCGTGCCGCCGCCCTGGCTGCGCAAGGTGCTGGCCAGGGATCAGGAACGCAACTTTGACTTCGAAGACTGAGGACAATCATCATGGCCGATGCGGCTGAACTCGTTCAACCCGACGCCGCGGCCGAGGCGCCGTTCGTCAAGGAACTCATCAAGATCTGGCGGGCCCAGGACACCCATGGCGCCTGGGAGGGCAAGAAGGATCTCGACCTGCTCGAGCCCTACATCCTCGACAAGGAGAAGCGTCGTGCGCTGCCGATCGTCGGCGATCCCGACCCGGACACGATCTGGCGCATGGAGCTGTTCTTCAACGCTGTCGCGCTATCGATAGAGAGGGCGACGGGAGTGATGATCTCTCCGATGCTGAAGATGCATCACGAGGGTTTTGGCCGCATGGTTCTGATCGGGGGGCGGCTGATCGTCGTCAACAAGCAGCTGCGCGACGTGCATCGCTTCGGCTTCGACAATCTGGCCAAGCTCGCCGCCGAAGGCGACAAATACGTCGCCGGTGCCGTCGAGATGATCCGCAAATTTCCAGACGTGGCAAACTACTGAGGTTGAATATGAGCGATCTTGAAACCCTGAAGGCCGAGATCAAGAAGCTGTCGGCCAAGGCCACGCAGGCCAAGATGGATCTCCATGATCTCTCCGAGGAGCTTCCGATCAACTGGATCTCTATCCTGAGCGTGGCCCAGAAGGCCCACGACGCCTTCTCCGAGCTCGAGCGCAAGCGCGAGGACCTCAAGGCGCTGGAAAAGGCCTGAGGCGGGATTCCGATCATGTCCTACGCAACCCGCGACGGCCGCGACTGGAAACCGGACTATCTGGTGTCGATCGATGCCCAGAAGTGCATCGGCTGTGGCCGCTGTTACAAGGTCTGCGGCCGTGAGGTCATGACGCTGAAAGGCATCAACGAGGACGGCGAGATGATCGACCTCGATGACGACGATGACGAGGTCGAGAAGAAGGTGATGGTGATGAACGACGACGGCGCCTGCATCGGCTGCGGCGCCTGCGCGCGAGTCTGTCCGACGAACTGCCAGACCCATGCTCCCGCGGCCGTCTGAGGCGTGTGGGATCGGAGATGAGCAAGACCCGGTTCGCCAGGTACAACATCGGCCAGGTGATCCGCCACCGGCTCTATACGATGCGCGGCGTCATCTTCGACGTCGAGACATCGTTCGCCGGCACGGATGGCGAACCGGAGCCCGACGGGGCGGCGACGGGTCTGGTCTACCGGCTGTTCGCCGAGGACGATGAAATCCCCTACGTGGCCTGTATCGCGGAACGCGACCTAGAGCCCGATGATTCCGGCGAGCCGGTCAGCCATCCAGGGATCGGGGCCATGTTCGAGGTCGGCGAAGCCGGCGGCTATCGCCGGCGCCGGCACGTATTGAACTGACACGCGAGCGACGCTGCGATCCGCCCTACTCGATCCCCTGTTCGCGCGACTTCATCATCGCAGCGATGCGGAAACGTTCGTGGATGGCGACGGGATTGGCAAGCATGTCGGCTTCCGCCTGCCTGAACTCGGCGAGCACGAT
>DAIMKE010001469.1:0-1667 GCA_036721875.1 Bradyrhizobium sp.
GGTTGTGACGCTCGCCCAGACCACGAAGCCGACGATGCCCAACATGAGGCAGATCAACCCGATAGCAAGGCGCGCGACAGCCTTCCAAATCGTTGTTTTTGGTCGGTCAAAGATGACGTTGCCCATTGGCCCGCGAGCCCGCATGGCGAAGGCCTCCTGAATGACGTCGGCGGCACCGAAAGCGAGCAAAGCGGTAGCCACCATGAATATGGCTGCGCGTATGCCGCCTGGTATTGCGGCGGCCGAGATGATCGCGGCCACGGTCACCAGCGAACCGGCGATCCGAATCATTTCCGCCACCGGGATGATCCGATAGAGTCTGATCTTCCGGCTTGCCCTCAAGCGGATGAGCGGCGCGCCGCACGACGCACAGATGTGTGTCAGTCTCGGCTCGGTCCAATGGCCGATTGAGCGGCGGCATTTCGGACACTGAGCGCTGCCGATCCCGGCTGCCATGTTCATGTGCGTTCTCCTGCTGGCTGCGTGCCCAGGGCATGGCGAATCTCTTCTGCCCGTTCCGCACTGCACAGCCAGTTGCGAAAGCGTGGGTTCCAGATCGCCCGGCCTTTGCAGACGCCAGTCAGCTGCTCGGCCGCGGGGGTGCCGGGTTGGGCAAGGAAGGCAATTCGCCCGTCCGGTAGAACGCGCTCGGAAATGCCCTCGATCACTGTAACGAGCACGCTCGCTTTGGCGCCGTCCTTCCTAGGGTTTGGAGCCGGTTCCACCTCCTCCTGATCCGTTGCGCTTTGATCTTGCGGCTCTGGTCGGGAACCGGTCGCTGGTGCCGGCTCCGCGAGTGGCACGCCGTCCTGACCTTCTGGGGGAACCGTCACAGCTTCGCTCAGTGTTTCGGACCTAGTTTCGAGTTCGGCCTCTGGTTCGGCGGACACGTTCGCTGGTTGAATCTCCGGGCGGGGCGTAGATGCGACCGCGCGGTTCGGCATGTCATTAATCCCGAACCGCCGTCGCCAGGCATAGTCGGGTTGCACGTGCTGAGAGGCCAGTTGCATCCCAACGGCGCGAAGTTGTCCAACGCTAAGCCCTGTGAGAAAGCCAGTCGCATCGGAGAAACTGACGTCCTCGATCCATCGCTCATGGAAGTTATCAACCTTTACGATGCGCGTGCCGGTACCGATGCGCGTGCGATCGATCTTGCATGTCGGAGGGACGATCACCCACCCTTCAACGCGGCGGAACGCCGCCGAATGCTGGTGCGCCTCGAGCCATAGCTCCAGCAGCCGCGCAGCGCGGTCGGCCTGTGCGACCGGGTTGGGTATTTCGGTGGGTTGCCGCCTGTTCGGATACCAGACGCACCATTCGTTGTGCTCGTTCTTGGAGATGCGACCGCTGAAGTTCTTGGTCTCGAGCACGGCGATCCGCTTCAGGACGCGGTTCAGCAGGAGGTGGTCAAACTGCACGTAACCGTTCAAACCGTCAGGTAGCCTGAGGTCGTGGATCACCGCCACACGTTCAGAATGGCCATAGATGCGGTCAAGGATGTGGGCGGTTTCGCGCTCGCCCTCTGCTCCTTTTCGTATCGTATAGAGTTCCGCCTCGATGGCGCGGCGCTGATCGGCGGTGATCTCTTCCTTCAGCAGTGATCCCAGTACTTCGATATCACCGGAACGTCCGTTACTGGCCTTGAGGATCATCCACCGCCCCCTGCG
>DAIMKE010001470.1:0-1663 GCA_036721875.1 Bradyrhizobium sp.
CGGCGCTCACGGGAGGATCGCGGATGCCGAGCTGTTCCAGGTCAAGGGCGCGCCCTATTCGCTGCTCGATCTGCTCGGCGATTCCGCGCTGGTCGATCAGCACCGCAACGGCTCCTTCGTCACGCTGCGGCTGACCTCGAGCATGTATCACCGCTTCCACGCGCCCTATGATGCGCATATCGAACGCGTCACGCTGATCCATGGCGACGTCTGGAACGTCAACCCGATCGCGCTCAAGCGCGTCGAGCGTCTGTTCTGCAAGAACGAGCGCGCGGTGATCCGCACCCACCTGTCGACCGGCGAAGCGGTGACACTGGTGCCCGTCGCGGCGATCCTGGTCGCGAGCATCCGCCTTCACTTCCTCGACATGGTGCTGAACGCGCAGACGAAGGGGCCGGTCAATTTCCCTTGCGACGTGAAGGTCGCCAAGGGCGAGGAGCTCGGCTGGTTCGAGCACGGCTCCACCATCATCATCCTCGCGCCCGGCGATTTCAACTTCTGCGACGGTATCGCCGAGGGCACGCGCATTCGCGCAGGCCAGGCGCTGCTCGGAAGAAAATAGCCTTCAATCCGCCGTCGCTGCTGGCTATACCGTCTGTCGGGGACGACGATATTGGATGTGAGCGATGGCGCGGGCGCCGGTCATGGCCGCGGGTGGTATTGTGCTGCGGCGTGACTCTGCGCCGCTGATCGCGGTCGTGCGCCAGCGCAAGCGCAACGAATGGGTCTTGCCCAAGGGCAAGCTCGACGACGGCGAGACGCCGAAGGAAGCCGCGCATCGCGAGGTGCTGGAGGAGACCGGCCACGCGGTTGCCGTGCACGAATTCCTGGGCACGCTCGTCTATCAGTCCGGGGCGCGCGCCAAGGTCGTGCATTTCTGGCGGATGGAGGCTGACGGCGGGCCGGTCCGCAAGCTGATGAACGACATCAAGGCGGTCGACTGGCTGACGCTGGACGATGCGATCGGGCGCCTCTCCCGCGAATATGAGCGCGCGTTCCTCACGCAGGTTGGTCCCATCGCGCTCGCGGCGGCAGGGCTGGCTCCCGCGCCTGCTCCCGAGCAGACGCCGCCGCTGGCGGCCGAGCAAGTCGATGCGGCCTTGAATGGCTTGATGCCGGCCGAAGCCGCCTCGGTCGACGAACTGAGACAGGGCGGCCTGTTGCAGAAGGTGAGGGCCTGGCTGCGCGGCGCTGCGTGAGCGCGTGCCAAGCCGCGCTGGCGCACCTTCTCATGCAACGGAAGAAGGAGGAGCGTTACCGCCGCTCTTTATTCCCTTCTGCGCGTCCAGGTCTGCGCGGGGCCGCAGGGCGTTGCACGGCGGGGATGCGCTGCTGGAATCCGCCCTGGCGTTGGATGCCCGGCGGTTGCGCCGCTGGTGGCTGCGCTGGCTGGCCGGGCTGCAATCCCGTACGCGGTGCTGGCGGCGCAGTGCCCGGCTGAAGCGGTGTGACTGCTCCAGGCTGCTGCGGAGTCTGGCCGCGTTGCGGCTGCGTCTGCTGCACGCCGCCCGGCCGCAGGCCTTGCCCGGCACGCGCGGCGCCTGCCGGACGTTCCGCGCCTTGCCGCGGGTCCTGTCGCTGGCCCTGCTGTCGTTGCTGATCCCGACCCGCGCGCGGCGTGTCCGGCTGCACCGCGCCGCCTTGGCCCTGCCGCTGCGGCGGC
>DAIMKE010001471.1:0-1662 GCA_036721875.1 Bradyrhizobium sp.
GTTGCGTGAAGGTTCCGGCGGGTAGGGGGATAATCCAATGATCAGGTTGCTGTTGGCTGCCGCACTAGCAGCGCCGTGTGTCGGCTGCGCGTCGGTGACGCGCGGAACGACCGAGAATATTGCAATTGCGAGCACGCCTTCCGGCGCCACCGCCGAGGTATCGGGCCTCGATGCTCCGACCACCTGCGTCACTCCATGTGCGGTCGTGGCCAAGCGCAGCGCCGACATCACGGTGACCATTAAAAAGGAGGGATATGAGCCGCAGATTATCCCCCTCACCAAGGAAATTCCAGGCACCGGGGCGGCGGGGTTCGCCGGTAATATCCTGGCTGGTGGCCTGATCGGCATGGGCGTCGATGCGGCTACCGGTGCGGCGCTGGATCACAAGCCGAATCCGGTCATCGTTACCCTGCAACCGGCCGCTCCAGCATCGGCGCGTCCGGCGAAGCCGCGCCCGCCAAGGCGGCCGCCGCCGCCTCAGAGCTAGGTTCCCTTGCAGAGGCCTTACCGTCCGGCCGATAGCCGGCGGCCGTGCTTCATAGCGGTGGGAATCAACGGTAATCACGCCTGGTGTCCGGCATTGTGACTTGAAGTCACGTTTTCCACAACTGCTGCGAACGCCAGCGAATTGGCGTGAATTTACAAACCTCTGTGATATATAGAGTTTCAGGCCGCGGCGGTTCGTGGCGGTTCGCGCGTATTCTGCGATATTGTGCCCCCGAGGTGCCCCGAAGAGATGCGTAAGCCCCTGACAGACACCCTTCTGAGAGCCCTCAAGAAGCCCCAGGATGGGCGAACGGAATTAGCGGACGCCGCTTGCCGTGGGCTGGAATTCAGAATCACAGCGGCCGGCAATCGATCCTGGAGCTATCGCTATCGAGCGGCCGGCAGCGGGAAGCTCCAACGGGCCACGATCGGCCCCTATCCCGAGGTATCGCTGGCCCAGGCAAGGGCGCAGGCCGATGCCATGCGGGCTGGGGTGGCGCTGGGCGAAAATCCGAGCGAGGCGAAGCGTCGGGAACGGCGAGAGGCGCCCGGCCGGACCTTTGAGGTTCTGGCGAATCGCTATCTGACCGAATACGCGCGGCGGAAAAAGAAGTCTGCGGCTCGGGACGAAAGCAATCTGAACCTCCACGTTCTGCCGAAATGGAAAGACCGGGATTTTCGGACGATCCGGCGGGCTGACGTGATCGAGCTGGTCGAGGGCATCTTGTCCGATGGCAAGCCGGTTTTGGCGAATCGGGTGCAGGCCCTCATTTCCGTAGTTTTCAGTTTCGCCGTTGATAGCGATTTGATAGACGCCAATCCCTGCACTCGGCTCAGGAAGCGCGGCGAGGAAACCCCCGGCGAGCGGGTACTGACGGATCCCGAGATTCGGCTGTTCTGGCGCATGGTGGTTGAGCCGCCGGCAACGCTGGAGACCGGCCTTGGCTTGCGCCTGGCTCTGCTGACGGGCCTGCGCATCGGTGAGATATCTGGAATAAAGCCGAGCGAGCTGGAGCACCTGGACGATCCCCAGCGAGCCGTCTGGACCATACCCGGGAACCGAACAAAGAACGGTCGCGACCATGCGGTGCCGCTGGCGCCAATGGCGCTGGAAATCATCCGCAAAATTGTCCCCGTTACGACCGGCGGCTACGGCGCGGCCATGGCGCGGATTGC
>DAIMKE010001472.1:0-1661 GCA_036721875.1 Bradyrhizobium sp.
ACGCTTCGCCATGCGGGCGAAGGCCAACGCCGGCATGGTGCAGATCTTCACCACGTTCGGCCTTGCCATCGTGATGCGCGGTCTTGCGCAGTTCTTCTTCACGCCCGACTATCGCAGCATCCCGCAGTCCTGGCTCGGCGGCAAAACCATCTCGGTTGCCGGCATCTTCCTGCCGGAGCCGCAGCTGGTCGGCGCGCTGGTCTCAATTCTCGCCTTTGCCGGTCTCTACTTCTTCATCCATCGCACTGATTTCGGCCGTGCGATCGAGGCCACTCGCGAAGATCCCGGCGCGGTCGCACTTGTGGGCATCGACAAGAATCGCGTGTTTGCGTTCGGCTGGGGGCTGGGTGCCGCGCTGGTCGGTCTCGCCGGCGCGATCATGGCGATCTTCTTCTATATCTACCCCGATGTCGGCGCGTCCTTTGCCCTGATCGGCTATGTCACTGTGGCGCTCGGCGGCTTCGGCAGCGTGTTCGGCGCGTTTGCGGGCGGCATCATCGTCGGCCTCGTCGAGGCGATCACTGCGCTGGTGCTGCCGCCCTCGCTGAAATCGGTCGGCATCTACTCCGTCTACCTCCTCGTTGTCTTCATCCGGCCGCGTGGCTTGTTCGGATCGATCTGATGGACAAGGATTTTACAGCGCGGCGCCGCCGCGACCTCATCATCGCCGCGCTGCTCGCCCTCATCGCGGCGCTGACGCCATTGTTCGTGAAGGACGTCGTCGTCCAGAACATCCTGATCCTGACGCTGATGTACGCGGGCCTGTCGCAGAGCTGGAACATCCTGTCCGGCTATTGCGGGCAGATTTCGCTCGGCCACGCCCTGTATTTCGGCCTGGGTGCCTACACCACCGAGCTGCTCTTCACCAAGTTCGGCGTGCTGCCCTGGTTCGGCATGCTGGCGGGTGGGGTGGTCTCGGCGCTGATCGCGATGGGGCTCGGCTATCCCTTCTTCCGTCTGCGCGGCCATTACTTCGTGATCGCTACAATCGTCATCGCCGAGATCGGCTTGCTTCTGTTCCACAACTGGGAGTGGGCAGGCGCCGCGATGGGGATCACGATTCCGATCCGCGGCGACAGCTGGCTGAAATTTCAGTTCCTGCGCACCAAGCTGCCGTACTTCTATTTCGCGCTGGCGCTGTGCTGCCTTGCCTGGTTCGTGACTTGGTGGCTGGAAAACTCCAAATGGGGATTCTGGTGGCGCGCGGTCAAGGACAACCCGGAGGCGGCCGAGAGCCTCGGTGTCGACGTGTTCAATTCCAAGATGGGCGCGGCCGCGGTCTCCGCCTTCCTGGTCGCCGTCGGCGGCAGCTTCTACGCCCAGTTCGTCTCCTACATCGATCCCGAAAGCGTCATGGGCTTCCAGTTTTCGCTGCTGATGGCGCTGCCCGCCGTGCTCGGCGGCATCGGCACCCTGTGGGGGCCGGTGTTGGGGGCGGCCATCCTGATCCCGCTGACCGAGCTGACGCGCTTCAAGTTCGGCGGTTCGGGGCGGGGTGTCGACCTCATCGTCTACGGCACGTTGATCGTCCTGATCTCGCTGGCCCTGCCGCGGGGGCTGCTGAGCCTGTTCTCCCGTTCGAAAGCAAAGGGAGCCACGCGATGAGCGCGCTCCTGGAAACCCGCGGCGTCTGGCAGCGCTTCGGCGGCCTCGTCGCCAAC
>DAIMKE010001473.1:0-1659 GCA_036721875.1 Bradyrhizobium sp.
CCCGAAGTTCTGGTCTGGGAGGAAATCGCGGTCGGAAAGCCCGGTCCCGGCGAGGCGCGGATCCGCCACACCGCGGTCGGGCTCAACTTCATCGATATCTACCACCGCTCCGGCGTTTATCCCGTGCAGTTGCCGAGCGGGCTCGGCGGCGAGGCGGCCGGCGTGGTCGAGGAAGTCGGTCCTGGCGTCACCGATCTGGAGCCGGGCGATCGCATCGCCTATGGCAACGCGCCGATCGGCGCCTATGCCGAAGCGCGGCTGATCCCGGCCGATCGCCTGCTCAAGCTGCCCGACGGTATCGACGACAAGACCGCCGCCGCCATGATGCTGAAGGGCCTGACCACGCAATATCTGATCCGCCAGACGTATAGGGTCAAAGCCGGCGACACCATCCTGCTGCATGCCGCGGCCGGCGGCGTCGGCCTGATCCTCAGCCAGTGGGCCAAGCATCTCGGCGCCGCCGTCATCGGCACCGTCGGCAGCGATGAAAAGGCTGAGCTCGCCAAAGCCCATGGCTGCGCGCACACGATCGTCTACACGCGCGAGGATTTCGTCAAACGCGTCGATGAGATCACCGGCGGCAGGAAAGTGCCCGTGGTGTACGATTCCGTCGGCAAGGACACGTTCCTCAAATCGCTGGATTGCCTCGCGCCGCTCGGCGTCGCCGCGCTGTTCGGGCAGTCCTCCGGCGCCGTCGACCCGCTCAACCTCGGCCTGCTGGCGGCGAAGGGATCGCTCTACGTCACCCGCCCGACGCTCAACACCTACGCCGCCAAGCGCGACAATCTGATCGCGATGGCGAACGAATTGTTCGAGGTCGTGAAGTCAGGCGCGGTCAAGATCGAGGTGCACCAGACCTATCCGCTGAAGGATGCGGCGAAGGCCCACGCCGATCTCGCCGCGCGCAAGACCACGGGCTCGACGGTTCTGACCGTCTGAGGGAAAGGCGGCTGTAGGGGAGTTCGCTCGTTGGTCGCATGCAACCAGCGCGGGAAATTGGCCGGTTCGGCTCTCTGTCATGAATCATTTGACATCGCCGCACAATCCACAATTTACCCTGCAGCAACCTAAGGGTGCGATGGTTATCTCTCCTTAACTGGTGCGGGCGTAAAGATTACATGCGGCATCGAAGACGCGAAGGCGAGCGATGATGCAAACTTCCCAAACCGCGTAACCTGTCCGCGGTGGCTGGCGAAGGTGAGCGGCGGATGTTTCGGCATCCGCCGTTCGCTTGTCTGGCAACCGGTCTGACGTCGCCAACACGTCTTTTGGTGCGGCGCTTACCCGCATCGGCGCGGGAACTTGCGTAACCCCGATGGAAATATGTCTGTTGCGTGCTATAGAGCACGGCGGCGTTTTTCAGGACAGGTGCGGCCAATGTCGAAGCAGTCGATGCGCGAGGAGGCCGAGCGCCTGATCCGCGAGACGATGGAAAAGAAGAACATCGTCATCAAGCAGGGCCAGACCAGGATCGAGGCGGTGTGCGGCAAATGCGGCGCGCCCAATCGCGTCTTGGCGGAGAGGGGCGCCACCCGCGTCAAATTCGCCTGCAAGCAATGCGACCACAAGCAGGAAACGCTTTAGGCGGACGTGGACGGCAACAGTTGTCATCCCCGCGCAGGCGGGGAGATGGATTCACGTTTGAAGTGCAACGGTTGA
>DAIMKE010001474.1:0-1658 GCA_036721875.1 Bradyrhizobium sp.
GCTTACGACCCCGTTGCGTCGTCGCGCCGACGGCGGCTTTGATGCAATCGAGTGGGACGTGGCGATCGCAGAAATCGCAGAGCGGCTGCGAGACATCGTCGACAGATATGGCGGCAAGACTATCGCCCTTTACGGCGGCGGCGGGCAGGGCAATCACGCCGGCGGTGCCTATGCCAGTGGATTGTTGCGCGCGCTGGGTTCGCGCAGCGTCTTCAATGCCCTTTCGCAGGAAAAAACCGGCGACTTCTGGGTCAATGGTCACATGTTCGGTAGCCAGACGTGCCACACCGCCGAGGACGTGCATCATTGCGATCTCTTGCTTGTCATTGGTGCGAATCCCTGGATCGCGCACGGCTTCCCCAATGCGCGCGATCATCTCAATCAAATCCGCAAGGATCCCGCACGCAAGCTGATCGTCATTGATCCCAGGCGAACCGAAACCGCCGATATGGCGGATCTGCATCTCGCGGTTCGTCCCGGCACGGACTCGTTTCTCCTTGGCGCGCTGCTGGCCACACTCGTCCGGTCCGACCGGATCGATCATGCCTTCATTGAGGAGCACACGATCGGCTTCGCGGAAGTGAGGCAGGCGCTATTAAATATCCCCGTGGAAGAATGGGCTGCCGCCGCCGACATCTCGATCACGGACCTGGAACGTTGCGCCGCGATGATTGTGGCGGCAAAGGCCATGGTGGTGCGGGTCGAGCTTGGTATCCAGCAAGGCACCAACTCGACGCTCAACTCCTATCTCGAAAAGCTTCTGATCATGCTTTCCGGCAATTTCGGCCGTAAGGGTACCAACCAATTGCACAGCTGGCTTCAACCACTATGGGGTAATTCTCCGAACCAAACATTCGCCCCGACCGGCGACGCGATTATTGGGGGCCTGTTGCCGCCCAACATTTTCCCCGAAGCGGTGCTCAAGGACCATCCCGACCGATTGCGCTGCGCCTGGATCGACAGTTCCAATCCTGCCAACACGGCAGCAAACACCGAGGCGGTAGAACGCGCGCTGCGCTCGCTCGATCTATGCGTTGTGGTGGACGTTGCGATGACGGAAACCGTACAGCTCGCGCATTACGTTCTCCCGGCGTCCTCACAATTCGAGAAAACTGAATTCACCCTGTTCAACTTCGAATTTCCGACGAACTATTTTCATGTTCGTGCCGGTGTGTTGCCGCCGCTCGCCGGCACCTTGCCGGAGCCCGAGATCTACACGCGGCTTGCCATCGCCCTGGGACTTCTACCAGGTGACAATGTGCTCGCGCCCCTGCGGGAGGCCGCGCGGCGTTCGCGAGCCGAGTTCGCCGTCGCCTTTCGTGCTTTCATCGCGGAGAACCCTTCGATCGGCGCAGTTCCTGCCCTGGTGCTCTACCACACGCTTGGGCAGACGCTTCCGGATGGCACGGCGGCCGCGGCTCCGTTGTGGAGCGCAGCCTTGGCTTGCGCGAAGCGATCGCCGCAAGCGGTGCGGCGAGCGATCGGCGCATCGGACGACGTCGCGGATCATCAGCTCGGCGATCTCCTGTTCGACACTATCGTGGCGACCCGGCAAGGCACTGCCGTTACCCGGCACGATTATGACGAGGTCTGGTCATTGATCAGCCATTCGGACCGCAAGGTTCGGCTGGTGGTCCCGCCGATGCTGGAATGGCTGG
>DAIMKE010001475.1:0-1655 GCA_036721875.1 Bradyrhizobium sp.
AGCGTGAGGCGCTCGAAGCCGGCGACGTCTGGTGGGACGCCGATCTTTTCACCGTCAATCCCGACTGGTCGAAATTGCTGGCGACCGCGCCGGCGACATTGACCGCGGAAGAGCGGGATTTCCTCAACGGCCCGGTCGACGAGCTCTGCGCCATGCTCGACGAATGGAAGATCAACTGGGAATGGCGCGACCTGCCGCCCGAGGCGTGGTCATTCATCAAGCGCCACAAGTTCTTCGGCATGATCATCCCGAAGGAATATGGCGGGCTCGGCTTCTCGCCCTACGCGCATTCGGAAGTGGTGCGCAAGCTATCCTCGCGCTCGCTCACCGCCGCCGTCACCGTGATGGTGCCGAATTCGCTCGGGCCCGGCGAGCTGCTGATGCGCTTCGGCACGACCGAACAGCAACAGAAATGGCTGCCACGGCTCGCCGAGGGCACCGACATTCCCTGCTTCGGCCTGACCAGCCCGGAAGCCGGCTCCGACGCGGCCTCGATGATCGACACCGGTATCATCTGCAAGGGCAATTTCGAGGGCCGCGAAGTGCTCGGCCTGCGGCTGAACTGGCACAAGCGCTACATCACGCTGGGCCCGGTGGCGACGCTGCTTGGTCTCGCCTTCAAGGCCTATGATCCCGATCATCTGGTGGGCCAGCAGGACGAACTCGGCATTACGGTTGCGCTGATCCCGACCCATCTGCCCGGCGTCGAAATCGGTCGCCGGCACCTGCCGTCGATGCAGGTGTTCCAGAACGGCCCGAACTGGGGCCGCGACGTCTTTATCCCGCTGGACTACATCATCGGCGGGCAGGCGCGGCTCGGGCAGGGCTGGAAGATGCTGATGACCGCGCTCGCCGCCGGCCGCGGCATTTCGCTGCCGTCGCTGTCGGCCGCAGGCGCGGCCTATGCCGCGCGCACTACCGGCGCCTATGCCCGGATACGCGAACAGTTCGGTATCGCCATCGGCAAGTTCGAGGGCATCGAGGAGCCGCTGGCACGTATTGCCGGCACCGCCTATCTGCTCGACGCCGCGCGCCGGCTGACCTGTGCTGCGCTAAACCAGGGGCACCATCCGGCGGTCATTTCCGGCATCATGAAGCTGCACGCCACCGAACGGATGCGGATCGTGATCGACGACGCCATGGACATCCATGGCGGCAAGGCGGTGATCGACGGGCCGCAGAATTACATGGGCAGTCTTTATCGCGCGGTGCCGGTCGGCATCACCGTCGAGGGCGCCAATATCCTGACGCGAAACCTCATCGTGTTCGGCCAGGGCGCTATTCGCGCTCACCCTTTCCTGCTCGATGAAATGAACGCGCTGGGTGAAGCCGACCGTGCCAAAGGGCTCGACGCCTTCGACAAGGCGTTCTGGAATCATGTCGGCCACAGCTTCAAGACCATGTTCCGTGCCTGGGGCCGGAGCTGGAGCGGCGGCCGTTTCGCGCCAGCGCCGGACGCCGGCGAGGCGACGCGGTTCTATCGCCAGCTTTCGCGCTATTCGTCGGCGTTTGCGTTGTGCGCCGACATGGCGCTGCTGACGCTCGGCGGCGCGCTCAAGCGCAAGGAAATGCTCTCGGCCCGGTTCGGCGACATCCTGTCCGAGCTCTATCTGCTGTCGGCCGCGCTGAAGCGCTGGCAGGACGAGGGCCGGCAG
>DAIMKE010001476.1:0-1648 GCA_036721875.1 Bradyrhizobium sp.
TCGAGCAGGACGCCGACGTGGTCATGTTCGTCTACCGCGAGGAATACTACCTCAAGGGCAAGGAGCCGCGCTCCGGCACCGAAGAGCACAACAAATGGCAGATCGAGATGGAGGCCGCCCATGGTCTTGCCGAACTGATCATCGGCAAGCAGCGTCACGGCCCGACCGGAACAGTCGGCTTGCAGTTTGACGCCGAGGTAACCCGTTTCTCCAATCGCGCGGATGAATCGCGCTTGCCCGAGTGCGCAGGATCCGAAAAGGACAAGAGGTCGTTCGAACCCTCTGGGATCGTATCCCTCCAGCCCAACAGCTCATAACACTGTTCGCTTGTTTAGCGGGAATTCAACGCTAGGCCCTTGCTTCGCCTCGATATGGCTAAGCCACGTCTCGCTCGCCCGAACGCGTTTGGTATGGATCAAATTTGAGAACGCTCACTTCGCGCGCCAAGTGCTGAGCCGAGCGCGAACCGTGATTTGTCGAGCGCCTCAGCCGGGCTCAAACCGCGCATCGTGTAGTAGAGGTCACGGCCGAGTGCGAGTACATCCGGATTTCCGCTATTGGCCTGCTCGACCGCCCAGACGGCTTGAGCGACCACCGCGCTCTTCTCCACAACCTTGTTTACCAGATGCAGTGACCGGGCCTCATGCGCATCCATCAGCCTAGCATTGTAGACGATGTCGAACAGCACCTTTTTGGGGAGCGCATCGCGGACGATCGCGAGGGCCAGGAACGGAAACAGCCCGTGGGCCGCTTCCGGCAGGCCAAGCGTCGCATCCTCTGCAACAAACGCGAGATCGCAGCCCACGACGAGGCCGAAGCCGCCTGCGTGTGCGTTGCCATTGACGGCCGCGACGAGGGGCTTGCCGAGACGAGCCATCTCGTTGAGCAGGTCGATATGGGCCCGCCCGAATTCCATGCGGCCGGCCGTGGTCGGCCCCGCTCCTTGATAGTCACCGCCAAGGCAAAAAATGTCGCCATGGCCAGTGAGCACGCAGCCCGCCACCGTCGGATCCCGCCGTGCCGCGTCCAACCCGGCCGTCAGTTCCTCCGCCATCTGCTGAGTGATGCGGTTGCCCGCATCGGGGCGCTTCATCGTGAGCACGACGACGCGACCGTCGCGGTTCGTCTCCACCTGTGACATGTCTCCTCCCCTCAGCGCGTTTCCGACCCGCCGCTCAGCGTCCGGCCACATTCGGTCCTTTGGCCGGGCAGCGGTGACCACAGCGCCAGCCCTTTCGGTTCGAGATCCGCCTGCGCGAAGACGGCTGATTCCTCATGCCCAGGCCCGACGATAGAGGTCCTGAATCGTCATCGCGTCCGGGACCCGGGGATTGTTCGCCGGCGATCCCGAGGCGAGAGCCTGTTCGGCCATGAGCGGCAGGACGTCCTTCCACTTCCGTTCGTCGATGCCATACGCCTGCGGAGTTGGCACCTGAAGATCGTGGTTGAGCTGCCGCAATGCTGCGGTCAGGCGGGAGGCGGCGACTTCGTCGTCATCGCCATCGCCGGCAAGTCCCAACGCGCCTGAGATCGCGGCATAGCGTGCCGGGGCGCCGGCCGCTGACCATTCGCTGACCGCCGGCAGCAACATGGCGTTGGAGAGGCCGTGTGCGACGTGAAAATGGGCCCCGATCGGCCGGCTCATCCC
>DAIMKE010001477.1:0-1648 GCA_036721875.1 Bradyrhizobium sp.
GTTCCACATGTGGACGCCCGACGTCTATGAGGGTGCGCCGACGCCGGTCACCGCCTTCTTTGCTTCCGCGCCGAAGGTGGCCGCACTTGCGGTTTTCACCCGCGTGGCGTTGACGGCATTTCCCGGCATCGTCCCGCAATGGCAGCAGATCGTGGTGTTCGTCGCCATCGCCTCGATGGCGCTGGGATCGTTTGCCGCGATCGGGCAGAAGAACATCAAGCGCCTGATGGCCTATTCGTCGATCGGCCATATGGGATTTGCGCTGGTCGGCCTTGCCGCGGGCACGGTCGAGGGCGCGCAGGGCGTGCTGGTCTATATCACGATCTATGTCGCGATGACGCTGGGTTCCTTCGCCGTGATCCTGTCGATGAAGCGCAACGGCCAGCCGATGGAGCAGATCAGCGATTTCGCAGGGCATTTGCCGCTCGACCGCACCATGCTCCTGCTGGCTTTCGTCTTTGCGATGCTGCTGTTCTCGCTGGCCGGCATCCCGCCGCTCGCGGGCTTCTTTGCCAAATGGTACGTGTTCGTGGCGGCGATCAAGTCGGGCCTGTTCACGCTCGCCGTCATCGGCGTGCTCACCAGCGTCGTGGGCGCGTTCTACTATCTCACCATCATCAAGGTGATGTATTTCGACGAGCCGGCTGGCAAGATCGAGCCGATGCGCCTCGAACTGCGCACCGTGCTGGCGGTCGCCGGCATCTTCAACATCTTCTTCTTCGTCTATCCGGGGCCGCTGGTGAGCGTCGCCACGGCTGCGGCGAAGTCGTTGTTCTAGATGGCTCTCGCGCTCGGTCCCCGGGCCACCGCGGCGGGTCACCGCCTCATAGCCTTTGATCAGGCCGGTTCGACCAACGGCGAAGCCATGGCGGCCGCGCGCCGGGGCGAGCGCGGCCTGACCTGGTTCGTGACGACGGAACAAACGGCGGGGCGCGGCCGCCGGCAGCGCGCCTGGGTCGCACCGCGCGGCAATCTTGCCAGCAGCGTGCTCGAAGTGATGGATGTTTCTCCGACTGTTGCCGCGACCATGGGCTTCGCCTTTGGCCTGGCGCATGAAACCGCGCTGCAGCGTGTCAGCCTAGAGGCCAACCTGCGGTTGGCCGGATCGGATCAATTGCAATATCTCCTGAAATGGCCAAACGACATCCTGGTCCGCGGGCAGAAGCTCTGCGGTTTGCTGGTGGAGGCTGAGGCGATGCCCGACGGCGGCCTCGCCGTCGTGGCTGGCATCGGCACCAACATCATCGCTGCACCCGAGGGCACGCCGACACCGGCCACGTCGCTGGCAGCGCTTGGTGTCCATGTCGGCGCCGAAGAACTGTTCGCGGCATTGTCGGACGCCTGGGTCGAATTCCGCGGCATCTGGGACAAGGGCCGCGGCTTTGCCAAAATCCGCACGCTGTGGCTGGAGCGCGCCTTCGGCCTCGGCGAACGGGTGGCGATCCAGACCGGAAACGCGACCGTCGAGGGCACGTTCGACACGATCGATGAAACCGGCTGCCTGATCATCCGCACCGCGGATGGCAAGCGCACGGCCGTCACCGCGGGCGAAGTCTATTTCGGCAACGCAGCTTCAGTGGGAGCTGCCTGATGGCGCGGCCGGATGAACTGACCTTTGCGCCGCTCGGCGGCGTCGGCGAGATCGGCA
>DAIMKE010001478.1:0-1646 GCA_036721875.1 Bradyrhizobium sp.
GGCGCCCGCACAGTATCAACAACCCGGCGGCGACTATGACGCAGTAAAACTAGCCAATACTGCTAATCCGGAACACAGTGCGGCCCGGACGGGAGGAAACATCGAGCTTTGCATTCAGGCGCCGCACGAACGCTTTGACGACCTGCATTCCAACGCCCTTGCTGAGATCGATATCGAATCCGGCCGGCAACCCCTGTCCCTGGTCCGAGACCTCCAGACACCATCCGTCCGCGGTCTGCCTGAAGTCCACCGCGACGATCCCGTGCTGCCCGTCGGCGTAGGCATGCTTGAAGCTGTTGGTAACGAGTTCGGCCACCAGCATGCCCATGCCGCTTGCGAGATCCGAACGGAGCTTGGCGTTTTCCGCGGTCACCTTGATCGCGGTGATTTGCGGCGGTGCCGTGCTTTTCAGGCTTTCGCTCAGGCGATGCAGGAAGGCGTCGAAGTCGATATCTTCGAGGCTCCCGGTCAGATGCAGCTGCTTGTGAACGGTTGCAATGGCGAGCACGCGATTGCTGGCCATGTCGAGTTGCGCCCTGGTTTCCGGGCTGGTCGCGTTGCGGCTTTGCAGGCTCAAGACGGATTGCACGAGCTGCAATGAATTCATGACGCGATGATCGCCTTCCCGGATCAGCGTCGCGTTTTCCCTGACCAGTTCCTCGGCCTGAAGCCGGGCGGCGTGTTCGCCCGCGATGATCCGGCGCAGTTCCAGCAGCTTCATGACCTGGCTGGCCATCAGCCGCAAAAACGCCTTCTGGGTCTCGTCCAGCTCACGCGGCTTGTAGTCGAGCACGCAGACCGTGCCGAGCGGAAAGCCTTCCGGCGTCTCCAGCAGCGCACCGGCATAAAACCGCAAATGCGGGTCACCCGTGACCAACGGGTTGTCCGCGAAGCGCGGATCCAGCGTCGTATCCGGGATGATGAACAGGCCGGGCTGCAGGATGGCATGGGCGCAGATCGAGCTGTCGATCGGCGTCTCGCGCACGCCTAGCCCGACCTCGGCCTTGAACCATTGGCGGCCCTGATCGATGAGATTGATGACGGAAATCGGCGTCCCGCAGATCGCGGCAGCTACCTTGACGACGTCATCGAAATCGGCCTCGCGAGGCGTATCGAGAATGCCGTAGCCCCGCAAGGCGCCCAGGCGATACTCCTCAGCACTGTGCAACGCCGCTTTCAACGACCTATCTCTGTGGCTGGCAATAATGTGGGATACTGTGAGCCAAGAAGTTGAGTGAGTCCATTGATGTTCGCAACTGCTGGAACCGAACTATCGTAACCTGTGCGGCGAGGCCGCCCCTGCGGCGGCCTCGCGCCGGCGGCTTAAAGCGCAGCCTCGGCTTCGACATTGACCACGGACTTGGCCAGACTGGTCAATGCGGCGTCCGTGGCTTTTTCTTCCTTCAGCGTTGCTTCCAGCAGAGCCGCGGCATCGGGCATGCCCAGTTCCTGAGCCCACGTCCTGAGTGTACCGTAGCGGGACATCTCATAGTGCTCGACGGCCTGCGCCGCGGCGGCGAGGCCGGCATCGAGTGCCGGCATTCCCTTGTAGTCCGCCATGATCTCGGCGCCCTCCTTGGTGATGCCCATGATGGCTTCACACTTCTTGGCTTGCGGCTTCTTGCCGAAGATCTTGAACACCTGTT
>DAIMKE010001479.1:0-1646 GCA_036721875.1 Bradyrhizobium sp.
CGCCCGCACCGCGTCGGCCGCCGCCGGCGCAAGCCGCCTATATCCCGCCGGTGCAGCCGTTGCCGCCGCCCGCCGCCCCCTTGCCGGCGCCGCCGCAACTCGCCGACGATGGCCAACCGGTAGTGCGGCCGCCGATGCCCGTTCGGTAAAATCCCTCATAGCCCGGCTCCGGCCGGGCTATGAATCCAAGTCAAATCAACTCTGGTGCGGGCCGCGCATCATCTTGAGCGCGTCCTCGATGTGGCGCCACTCCCTGGCTTCCTCGTCATCGCCCTTGCTCTCGCAGGCCACTGCGTTTTGCGCGGCTTGGGCGATCGCGGTTTGGCCGTGCCTCTCCAGCATCTGGCGCGCGATCGTGTGGATTTGCATCTCGGATATCATGACACACTTCCTCCCGAGTTCAGACCGGTCTCCTATCAACCATCGATCCACGACGCTCGTTCCCAAAGCCGCGCTTCACAATTTGATGCGGGCTCCTGAGATTCGTAGGATGGGTAGAGCGGCAGCGAAACCCATCACGTAGCATCCGCGCAACTATCGATGGGTTTCGCTGCGCTCTACCCATCCTACGAACCTAGAGATCCCCCATATCGGGCGGATCGAACCAGTTCGTCAGCGACAACCCGCCATCGATCACGATCGATGCGCCCGTGACATAGGCCGATATCCGGTTCGACAGCACGGCGAGCGCCAGCGGGGCGAGGTCCTCCGCCTGGCCGAGCCGGCCGAGCGGGATGTGCCTGGCAAGTTTGGGATCGGCAACGAAGCCGCCGGCTGCGATCGCGCCCGGTACCAGCGCATTGACGCGGATGTTAAAGCGGCCAAAAGTCTTCGCCAATTCCTTCACCAGCATCGAAAGCCCGGCCTTCGACGTCGAGTAATGCGGCAGGTTGCGCGGCGTGCCCGCATGCAGCGAGGTCAGCAGCAGGAACGAGCCGGGCGCCTTCTCCGCGATCAGCTTTCGCGCCAGTTCGCGCGAGAGATGAAATCCTGCATCGAGGTTGACTGCATGCATCTGTGCCCACGTCTCGGTGGTGACGGCCATCGCATGATCGGCCTCGCGCCGTGGCGGCGAGGCGCTGTGCACGAAATGTGTCACCCGGCCGACGGAAGACTGCGCCTCGGCCAGCAGCGCCTCCCGCGCAGCAGGGTCGGCGAGATCACCCACCCAGGTCACCGCCAGGTCCGGCCGGACCGAGGCTTTGGCTGCGGCGGCAACGGTATCCGGGTTCACATCGGCGAACACCGTGCGTACGCCCTCACCCACGAGCGCCTGCGCGATGGCACGGCCGATGCCGTTACCCGCACCGGTGACGAGCGCGGCCTCGCGCGCGGGATCGAACGGTGCATTCAACAGGCTCATCTCGGTCTCTCCCGGCAGGCAATCGCAGCACAATACGTTCGGGCTTTCAGCGGATCAAATCGGAATACCGGCTTGCACCGTCAGGTTGCTTTCGCGTACTGCAAAACCGTCCTAGTCTTCAACAGCATTGAGCGGGATTACCTTCATGCGAACCCGCGTGAGAAAGTTCGCCCACGTCCTTGAACGCCTTGGGCTTGCGATGGCAGGCGCGGCGAGCGGATTGTTCGTGGCGGCGCTGGTCGGAACGAGCTATGCGGGGCTCACCACCCAGGCCTTCCTGCTC
>DAIMKE010001480.1:0-1645 GCA_036721875.1 Bradyrhizobium sp.
GTGATCAGAAGGCGAAGCGATGACAGGTCGGGCGCGGTGCTGACCGCCTCGTTCGAAGCCAGGCCGCGGATCAGTGTCGGCGCTGAGCCGTAGTGAGTGACGCGATAGGTTTCAATCAACCGGCCCATCCGCGACCAGTCGGGGTAGTCAGGGGCGCCGTCGTAGCAAACCAGGGTCGCGCCGCGGAGAAGCGCCGAACCAAGAATAAGCGAGCCCGCGATCCAGCCCATGTCAGCCGGCCAACAAAAGACGTCGCCTGCTCCCACGTCGAAGTGAACCGCAGAGTCGTGTGCGATCTTGATTGGGAAGCCGCCATGCACATGGACGGCTCCCTTGGGCTTCCCAGTCGTCCCCGAGGTGAAGATCACCATGAACGGGTCATTCGGGGACATCCGTGCAGACGGCGGCGCACTGTCCGGGCTTTGCCTCACCAACTGCCAATCGAGGTAATCCGCATGGGCATCCGTCGGGGCAGAATCCTCAGGGGACCGCTTTAACACGACGAGCTCCAGGTCCGGCAGCTCCTTCCTGACGGAAGCAATGGTGTCGCGCGTCGAGATAAACCGTCCACGCCGCTGAAAACCGGTCGTGGCCAGCAGCGCCTTGGCTCCGCAGGATCCGAGACGGGCCGCAATGGCATCGGTTCCGAAGCCGCTAAAAAGCGGAACGACGATTGCGCCAATATACGCGACGGCAAGCAGCGAGACCGAGGCCTCGATTCCGTTCTCCATCAGCAGACCAACGCGGTCGCCACGCTTCAGACCAAGGCGGAGCAACCCGGCAGCCAAGCTGCGGACTTCATCCTTCAATTCTCGGTACGTGACCTCGCGGAACGAGCCATCCTCGCGCTCGGCGATTATAGCCGTCCGGGACGCCCATTCGGGATTGTCCAGGATCGTGTCGACCCAGTTGAGCTCACCGCCGACGAACCAGGCAGGGAACGGAGCGCCACGAGACAGGTCGCAGTAGCGGTCGTAGTAGCTGCTCCAGCGGATATGGCAGAAGCTCGTAACCTCGCGCCAATACCGCTCCGGTTCGGCCAGCGATAACTCATAGAGCGCGTCCGTATCCGTCGCGCCAAGGCGTCTGGATAAGGCGGTCACCTGGGCACGGTCGATATAGTCGGCGGTAGGCTGCCAGATGTCGTTGCTGTCGAGCGCCATGGTCAGATTCCCAGATAGGCCCGTTGCACCTCAGGGCTCTGCGCGAGCACGCTCGCGGAGTCCTCGGCCGTGATTGCGCCGCCCTCGAGGATGTAGGCGCGGTCGGCGATGGCGAGCGCGGTTTCCGCGTTCTGTTCAACGAGCAGGATGTTCACGCCGGTTTCAGCGACCGTTTTGATCATCTCCGCGATGCGGTCGACGATCGCCGGGGCGAGCCCGATTGTCGGTTCGTCCAGGAGCAGGATACGCGGGGCGCTCATCAAAGCGCGCGCCACCGCAATCATTTGCTGCTGGCCACCGCTGAATGTCGAGGCTTGCGTGGCGAGCCGATCCCGCAGTTCCGGAAAGAGCGAAATCACCCGGTCGAGATCGCGCTTTACCGCCGCGGTGTCGTTGCGTGCGAAGGAGCCGAGCTCCAGATTCTCAAGCATCGTCATCTCGCCGAAGAGGCGCCGCCCCTCAGGCACCACGGACAATCCCTT
>DAIMKE010001481.1:0-1643 GCA_036721875.1 Bradyrhizobium sp.
CTGACTCCATGAGCGATGCGCCCCGCCTGCGCAGCCGCGCCTGGTTCGACAACCCAGATAATATTGACATGACCGCACTCTATTTGGAGCGGTATCTCAACTTCGGGTTAAGCCTGGGGGAGCTGCAGTCGGGCAGGCCGATCATCGGCATCGCTCAGACCGGCAGCGACCTATCGCCCTGCAACCGCCATCATCTGTTGCTGGCGGAACGTGTCCGCGAGGGCATACGCGAGGCAGGCGGCATCGCGATCGAGTTCCCGGTCCACCCGATCCAGGAGACCGGCAAACGCCCAACGGCCGCGCTCGACCGCAACCTGGCCTATCTCGGCCTCGTGGAGCTGCTCTATGGCTACCCGATCGACGGCGTTGTGCTTACGATCGGCTGCGACAAGACGACGCCCGCGTGCCTGATGGCGGCGGCGACGGTAAACATTCCGGCTATCGCGTTGTCCGTAGGCCCGATGCTTAACGGCTGGTACAAGGGAGAGCGTACTGGATCGGGCACGATCGTGTGGCGTGCGCGCCAGTTGCTGGCTGCGGGCGAGATCGACGATGCCGAATTCATCCGGCTTGTGGCGAGTTCGGCTCCGTCGACCGGATACTGCAACACAATGGGCACGGCAACGACGATGAACTCGCTGACCGAGGTGCTGGGCATGAGCCTGCCCGGATCTGCGGCAATCCCAGCACCCTATCGCGACCGGCAGGAATGCGCGTGGCGGACAGGCCAGCGCATTGTCGACATGGTGCGTGAGGATTTGAAGCCCTCGGACATCCTCACCCCCGACGCGTTCCACAACGCGATCGTGGTCAACTCTGCGATCGGCGGATCGACCAATGCGCCGATCCACCTGTCGGCAATCGCCCGCCATATCGGCGTCGACTTGCCGCTCACCGAATGGCAACGGACCGGTCTCGACGTGCCGCTGCTGGTTAACCTTCAGCCGGCGGGCGAGTATCTGGGCGAAGACTATTACCGCGCCGGAGGCGTGCCGTCGGTTGTAGCTGAGCTGATGCGCCACGGTCTGATCCGCGAAGACGCAATAAACGCCAATGGCCGAGGGATCGGCGACAATTGCCGCGGCGCGCGGATCGAGGACGAGGAGGTGATCCGCCGGTTTGACCGGCCGCTCACGACGCGCGCCGGTTTCATAGTGCTCTCGGGCAACTTGTTCGACGCTGCGATAATGAAGACGAGCGTGATTTCCGACGATTTCCGCGCGCGCTACCTATCCGATCCCGAAGATCCCGACGCATTCGAAGGCACTGCGATCGTGTTCGACGGGCCTGAGGATTACCATGCGCGGATCGATGACGGCGCGCTCGCCCTCGACGCCCGCAGCATCCTGATCATGCGCGGTGCCGGGCCGATCGGCTATCCGGGATCGGCGGAGGTAGTGAACATGCGCCCGCCAGCCTATCTGATCGCCGCTGGGATCGACGCGCTGCCGTGCATCGGCGATGGCCGCCAGTCCGGCACGAGCGGCTCCCCCTCGATCCTCAATGCTAGTCCGGAAGCGGCTTCGAACGGCGGGCTGGCGCTGGTCCGCAGCGGTGACCGCATCCGCGTCGACCTCGGTGCCGGGCGGGTCGACATGCTGGTCGGCGCGGACGAGCTGGCGGCGCGGCGCGCGGCACTAGAG
>DAIMKE010001482.1:0-1638 GCA_036721875.1 Bradyrhizobium sp.
CGCCAAAGACGATCGGCACCAACCACAGCTTGAGGATGTCCATATCGACTGCGCCACGGGCGTAATGGGCCCGAAACGAGCGGATCGAGGTCGGGATGATGATGGCGAGCGAGGTGCCGATGCAGAGCGGCATTCGCACTTCCAGCGGCACGCCGGCGAGCCGGAAGCATTCGTAGAACACCGGCACCAGGATCGCGCCGCCGCCGATGCCGAAAACGCCCGCGAAGAAGCCGGACACTGCGCCCACGGCGACCAGCAGGAGCGCCAGCTCGACGAGTTCGGCGACGTTGAGCCCGGCCGCTGTCATCGGTGGTTTCCTCGGGTCCGAGCGTTCATGAATCGTGCTTCAGGTATACCAGCCAATCGGCGCCCGCATAGCGTTGTCAACGCCTGCAATTGCAGGCCTCCCCCTTAGCTATGAACCACCATTCGCAAATGGTGATTTTGGTCGTTGCGCTCGCTGTTTCGACTTCGTAAATAGAATTGCTCTACCGCGATCCGCGAAGGGCTTCACCATGGCCCCGCCAACTCAAAGCCGCCGATGACCGCCAGGATCGAACGACCTCTATCGCCCCATTTGCAGACCTACCGCTGGACCCTGACGATGGCGCTGTCCATCGTCCACCGCGCCACCGGCGTGGCGCTCTATTTCGGCACCTTGCTGTTGGCCTGGTGGCTGATCGCCGCCGCCTCGGGCCCCGGCGCCTACGCCAACGTGCAGGCCTTCACCGGCAGCATCATCGGCAAGCTGATCGTGTTCGGCTACACGTGGGCGCTGCTGCATCACATGCTCAGCGGCCTCAGGCATCTGGTCTGGGACCTCGGCTACGGCTTCAAGGCCAATGAGCGCGAGGCGCTGACCTGGGGCGCCCTGATCGGCGGCATTTCGCTCACCGTGCTGGTCTGGATCATCGCCTACACGGTCGGGGGCGGACGATGAGCGGGCCGAAGACTTCCATGCGCACGCCGCTCGGGCGGGTCCGCAGCCTCGGCTCGTCGCATTCCGGCACGTCCGATTTCTGGCGCCAGCGCCTGACCGCGGTGGCGACGACGCTGCTGATCATCCCCGTCATCGTGATCGTGCTGATGCTGATCGGCCGCAACCAGGCCGGCGCGGCGCAGATCCTCGGCTCGCTGCCGATCGCGATCATCCTGCTGCTCTTCATCATCGCCAGCGCCTGGCACATGAAGATCGGGATGCAGGTCGTGATCGAGGACTACATCCATAATGAAAAGCTGAAGCTCGCGAGCGTGATGGCCAATAATTTCTTCTGTGTCGCGGTGGCGCTGGCCTCGATCTACGCGATCTTCAAACTGTCATCGGGAGTCTGATCCATGGCTGCTGACGGCAACGGAAAAGCCTCCAACGGCAGTGGTCCTGCCACCAACGGAAGATCCTATCCGATCGAGGACCACACCTACGACGTCGTGGTCGTCGGCGCCGGCGGCGCCGGACTGCGCGCCGCGGTCGGCTGCTCGGAGGCCGGGCTCCGCACCGCCTGCATCACCAAGGTGTTCCCGACCCGCTCGCATACGGTCGCAGCGCAAGGCGGCATTTCGGCGTCGCTCGGCAACATGCATCCGGACGACTGGCGCTGGCACATGTACGACACCGTCAAGGGGTCGGACTGGCTCGGC
>DAIMKE010001483.1:0-1637 GCA_036721875.1 Bradyrhizobium sp.
CTCGCACCGTGGCGAGTTAGGCCGAAAGAGGCTAGACACGCCGGGCAGAGAGATTTCGGGGGTATCGGATGAGTGACGATCGCCGCGTGGTTGTCATAGGCAGCGGCCCAGCAGGCGCAATGGCGGCGTACGAGCTTATGCGCAGGGACATTCCAGTGACCATGCTGGAGACCGGAGACGACATCCAGCACGGCACGCTCCTCAGGCTGGCGGGCAGAAATCTCTTTCGACGTCTTCCGCCGATGACGAATGCCGAAGGGTTCGTCGTCACCGGCGACCCGCAGACCAATCTCGAATACAATTATGCGCTGGGTGGCCTGTCCAACCAGTGGACCGGTGCCGTGCCGCGCTTCTGCGCGAGAGGATTTTACGGCAGGCGAGCAGGTCCCCGAGAAGTATCGCTGGCCCGTCACCTATGATGATCTCGACGCGTTCTACGAGATTGCCGAAAGGACGATGGAGATCACGGCCGATCCGAGCGACGTCCCAAGCCTGCCGGCCGGCTATTGTGACTATCGACAACAGGTGCCGAAGGACTGGCAATCGGTTCGGCAGGCAGCGCTGAAGCGCGGGCAGGGTTTCACGACGATGCCCCTTGCCGACGGGCCGCCCAACCTGCTCCTGCGACGCGGCACTTCGTTCAACAGCTATTCGAAGTTGATCGCCGGATTCGTCGGGAAGCCCGGGTTCAAGCTGATCACGCAAGCCCACGCGTTGAAGCTGGAATGGGACGGACGGAAGAAGAAGGCGGTAGCCGCGGTCTATTGCGACCGGCAGACCATGGCGCACCACCGCGTGGAGGGAAGCGCGTTTGTCGTCGCGTGCGGACCGCTCAATTCGCCCAAGCTGCTGTTCAATTCGGCGTGCGACGACCATCCAAA
This sequence comes from Bradyrhizobium sp., assembly GCA_036721875.1. Taxonomy (GTDB): domain Bacteria; phylum Pseudomonadota; class Alphaproteobacteria; order Rhizobiales; family Xanthobacteraceae; genus Bradyrhizobium. The sequence goes on from DAIMKE010001483.1 coordinate 882, forward strand.
CGGGATGGGCAACAGCGCCGGGCTGTTGGGCAAATATCTCCATGACCATCCGCGGGAGTGGTGGGCCGTCGACGTGGATACGCCGCTCACATCGCTGTCGCCGCCGGCCTACCTGACGCGCTTGCCCCACGCCTCGTCGGACCCGTTGCTGGCTGCGTCATGGACGCTTGGCGCATTCGGAATAGCTGGCAAGATCAAAAGCCGGTTTGGCCAGAAGACGACTTATTTCGGCGTGCAGGTCTTCGGCACAATGGTGCCGGAAGAGAAATACTACGTCGCTCCCGCGAGCGACGACAAGGACGAGTTTGGCTACCCTGCTCTCAAGGTTCACATCAGGTTCGACGAAGCGGTCCTGGACAATGTGGTCAAGTCACGCGAGCACCTGATGCAACTGATGCAGGACGCCGGGCACAAGGGAGCGATCAGGGAGGTTGTCCCGACGCTCGTCCCCGGAACTGCCAAGCACTACGGCGGGGCGGCCCGCATGCATGCTTCGCCGAAGTTCGGTGTGACCGATAGCTTCAGTCGTCTTCACGACATCGCCAACGTCATGGTGGTCGATGCCAGTTGCTTCACGACGGGCGCGGAGAAGAACCCCACGCTGACCGTGATGGCGCTGGCTGCACGCTCGGCCGACTGCCTCGCACGCGACCTGAAGGCCATGTGACGGAGGGCGGGACGTGCGCTACAGGCAATTTGGCAAAACCGGGTGGCGCGTTTCCGAGATCGGATTTGGCGGGGCGCGCATCGGTGGAC
>DAIMKE010001484.1:0-1634 GCA_036721875.1 Bradyrhizobium sp.
ATGTCGAGCAAGACGCCACGCGTCGCCGCCAGGATTGACGCTCGCATATTGCCAATTGAGACCCAGGTGCCGTTTGCAAGCTTGAAATTCTCGGAAATTCTCCCCGTAAAGCGCAGCCCGAGCTCCGGCTTCTCTGGATTCAGAAACGAGACAGTGTCGCCGATGCGGTAGAACCCTTCCTCATCGAACGCACTTTTCGTCAAATCCGGCTGAGCGAGATAGCCGGGCGTGACGTTCGGTCCTTTGACCCTGACCTCGTAGGTATCGGAGACCGGGATGAGCTTGAGCTGAAGGCCCGGCGCGGGAAGGCCGATCTCTCCGGGCTGGTCCGTCGCCCAATGCGTCGAGCAAATCGTCGGCGCGGTTTCGGTCGTGCCGTAGCCCGACATGACGGGAATTCGCCGCCCGGTGGCTGCGAACGTCAATCGATAGAGTTTTTCCAGCGTGCCCTTCGAAATTGCCGCGCCGGCATAACTCAATCGATCCATCCGCCCGAACACGCCGGCGCCAAGATCAGGGTCATTCTCGATCGCATCACACAGAAGATTGTACCCGGCAGGCACGTTGAACATGGCGGTCGGCGAAACCTCCTTGAGGTTGGCGACCGTCTTGTGAAAGAGCTGCGGCAACGGTCGCCCGTCATCGATATAGAGCGTTCCGCCGTTCTTCAGGATGCCGTGGAGGATGACATTGCTGCCCATCGTGTGGTGCCAGGGCAGCCATTCAACCTGCACCGGCGCAGCCGGAGGCGACACGAGCAGGCTCCCCATCGGGAGGGAGCTTGCCATCATCCGGTGGGTGTTGAGCACCCCTTTGGGAAATCCGGTCGAACCGGATGTGAAGAGAATCTTCGCAACGGCATCGCATGGCACCTCACGCGATGCGCGCGCGAATCCTTCGCTCTCTGTGCGAACCGTCAGAGCCTGAAAAGGCAGGGTATCCGGCGCACCATCGACGCTGATCCAGGTCGCGGCTGCCAATTCGGGAATGGTGCGGGCGGCGGAAAAATCGCGGCCGCTTTGAACGAACACGAAACTCGGGCGCAGCACTTCCGCGATGTCCTTGAGACGTGCAAGCCCGCCCGGCATCAGAGTGTAGTTCGGCGATATCGGCGCCAAAACGACCCCGATCGACATCGCCGCAAACGAGATCACCGCGTTCTCGATGGAGTTTCCGGAAAGGACGGCAAGCTTGTCGGCTGGCTTTGCGCCCATATCGATCAGGCTTTGGCCGACCGCCCGAACCTGCGACCATGCCTCATCATAGGTGATCTCGTCCCATCCTCCCTTCGCGTTGCGCTGTGCCAGGAAAACCCGATCCGGAGCGGTACTGGCCCAGTGCGGAAGGAAATCGGTGATGCGCCAGTCGCACGGCGTCCATTCAAGCGGCGAGCTCAAGATGAGCGTGCCGTCGGTTCGACGCTCGATGGAAACCTCGCGTGGCGCAAACGTCAGTGCCGTCGTCGACATCGAAGATGAACTCCCGAATTGCAAATGGTCGACCGCATGCGGTGCTCCCGATGCCCAGCGGCGACCTCCCGGCGCCACACGGGCTCGGACGCAGTTCAAGCGGTCTGCGTCACTCCCGCCCCTGCGAAATCATTCGGACTTGGCGTCCAATACCTCGCCGAAGGC
>DAIMKE010001485.1:0-1633 GCA_036721875.1 Bradyrhizobium sp.
GGGCGGGCTTGCCCTCCCAGTTGGTAACGACGCCGCCCGCGCCGGTGATGATCGGGATCAGGGCCGCGATATCATAGGGCTTGAGTTCGGTCTCGATGACGAGGTCGAGGTGGCCGGCCGCCAGCATGCAGTAGGAATAGCAGTCGCCGCCATAGCGCGTCAGCCGCACTTGGCTCTCGACCCGGCGGAAAGCTTCGCGGTCGGCGGTGTTCATCAGCAGCGGGCTCGTAGTGTAGGAGGTCGCTTCCTGCAGCGAGGCGCAGCGCCGCACGGTCAGCTTCCGTTCGCCCGATGGCCCGGAATAATGCGCCGAGCCGGAGTCCCCGGAAAAGCGCTCGCCGATATAGGGCTGGTGCATCATGCCGAACACCGGCGTGCCCTTGTGCAGCAGCGCGATCAGCGTGCCCCAGATCGGAAAGCCGGCGATGAAGGATTTGGTGCCGTCGATCGGATCCAGCACCCAGACATAGTCGGCGTCCTCGCGCTCGTTGCCGAATTCCTCACCGACGATGCCATGCTGGGGGAAGTTGGCCTTGATCAGGCGGCGCATGACCGCCTCGGCGGCGCGGTCGGCCTCGGTGACGGGATCGAAATCGCTCGCGCTCTTGTTGTCGATCGAGAGCGAGGTTCGGAAGAACGGCAGGATGGTCTCGCCGGACGAAGTGGCAAGGCGGCCGATGAAGGCAGTGAAATCGATGACCGTCACGGCTGTCCCTACCGGAAGAGATGAATACTACTTCTTGCCTAGCCCAATCCGGGCTGCCGCGCACGGTCAACAGCAGGTTATTCGCAGTCCACTTGCGGAACATGCTTTCGAATCGGCTTTCGACTAACCTTCGTTTAAGCGTGGATTTTTGGTTAGCCCCCTCATCACGAAGTTGCGAGTTTTTGGTATACCAGCACTGCAGTGCGATGCGGGCCAAATCGACGCACCTATCAAGTGTATGATAATGCTATATTATTTTTAGAATTTCGGGTGTGTTGCCGATCTGCCAGCCCGTTCCACATTGCGCCGAAAAGATCCAAAAACACTTGCGTTTTGTGCAGCGCGGCGGCATATTGTTGCGGTGCGGTAGGGCCTCGCCCTATCGCTGCCCTCCTTGGGCGTTTCCTCCCTAGACTTGGGCCGCTTGTTCATTCAAGCGGCCCTTTTTTCTTTTTGGGAGCTGTCGTTCCGAATTTCTTGCCCGTCATTCCGGGGCGATGCGCAGCATCGAACCCGGAATCTCGAGATTCCGGGTCTGGTCCTTCGGACCATCCCGGAATGACGGCGCTTGTGTTTCTACTCCGCCGCCGCCTGGAACGGCCCGAGGTCGCCGAGCGGTACCTGCGCCAATGCATCCGCGAGGGCAGCGAAGTCTGTGCGCACCTGCGCAAAGCGGGGGCCGCGTTCGCGGCGCCGCTCATCCATGTAGATCGCGCGGTTGAGTTCGAGCTGCACCGTGTGCAGGCCGCTGGCCGGGTTGCCGTAATGCTCGGTGATGAAGCCGCCGGCATAGGGCTTGTTGCGCCCGACCGAATAGCCGAGCCCGTTCATGATGTCCTCAACGACATCGGGCAGCAGGCTGGCGCAACTGGTGCCGTAGCGGTCGCCGATCACGATATCGGGCCTGCGCGGCTCGTCGCGCGACAC
>DAIMKE010001486.1:0-1630 GCA_036721875.1 Bradyrhizobium sp.
GTTCCATGCTTCCCCCGCGACTCACGTGCGGGCCATAGCTTGGAGCGTCCGGACGAGACCGGCAACGATGCGTCGGTTGATTGCGGAAGGTTATCTACATTTTCGGCGGCGGTTTGGTTTTCTTGGAGGCTGACCGATCCGATTTCGACCGAGAGCGGCGCGACTCGGCTTGCGCCAATCGATCTCGCAGGACGCTCAGCTCGGCAATTTGACTTTCGAGAAAGGCGACACGTTGGTGCAAGGCAATGGCGGCATGGGCAGTCTGATCAGAGATACTCATCACGACCTCAAATAACGCGCCTGAAAATCGGACTATTAACATGGATAGCACGATCATAAGGTGACCTAGATGACACAATTGCGCCCCGAAGCGGCCTGAGAAATCGGCGGTCCTTCGAAGGAACAAGCATCGGCCCGTGCTTGAATTGGAACCCGCCGGCGAGTTTGCAGAATGGCCCTCGAGGCCCTTCAAAGCCGAGCCAGGCCGTCTCTCCGCGCCGATGGTAATGAAGTAAGCGGATGCATCAGTCGATCGCGTTCCGTGCACGTCCTGCCGATGAACGGCCCGATCTCTCGCCCGCCCTAAGGGCCATGAGATCAGGATGAATCGTCATCGCGCTTTAGGTCGTTGTTCGAGCATGATCTTTCCGGAAAACCGCTGCGCATATCGGCATCATGGCTTTGCGCCGCGTCCACGTTGGCGATGCGCGTCCAATTGCGGCGACAGTGCACCCTCTCGATTGTTCCAAGAGCCCTGCCCCCAGAAGCCGCGCGACAACGCGCTGGAAATGTGTAGGCTTGACGGAAATCACAGGAGGGAGCGGCATGTTTGAAATCAGCGGTTTCGACACGGCAGGCATCGTCAGCCTCAAGCGGGCCTCGCTTGCGGCCGCCCTCAAGAAGGCCAGAGAGCTGGTCCAGGACGGGTGCTGGAACGTTCAGATCGTCGATCCGACTGGCCGGGTCTACACCTCGTTCGAGGAACAGGCCGCGTAGCGCCGGACTTCATCATCCGCAAAAGCACCTCGTCAAAGCGCACTTCGCTCTCTGCGGATGCCTGCCGCCGCCGGCCGAAAGCGCCACCGATCCACCTATCCCCCTCGGCCGACATTGGAGGAGGCATTATCCAGCCACCGCTGGGTTGCTTCATCGCTCCAGCCTGGGACCGCGAAGCGCGCCCGGGGATTCACCTCCACGCCTGAACGACCGACCGCGGGAGAGTGCGAATGACGTGTGCGATGCGCCGTCGCAGCGCTTGCGGCGGTGCACAGGACAATCAACAGGCCGATGGCCAGAACTGAGCGCATCGTACAGCTCCAATTGAACACCGGGTTGATGTGATGCGCCAAGGGTCCCGCCGCAATCTGGCGCGGCATCACGGCTCGGCGATGGACGCACAACGGCAACGCTCTCGCGGCGGCACGGACCAACGCTCGACTCGCGCGCATGCCATTGCCAATCAACGCCTTTGGGCGCACGCTCTCTTCAGGCGCTCGAGACGCCGCCAGGGAGAGACACATGAAGGAACCGGGTCTGGATGGCCGCCATCGGGACAAGGATGGCGGGATCAGCAAGAAGCACGGCAACACGCTCGTCGGCACCTTGCGCAAGATCTACGGCAAGGGCTTTG
>DAIMKE010001487.1:0-1623 GCA_036721875.1 Bradyrhizobium sp.
GTGCAGGTCCAGACCCCATGAACGACATGCTGCGCCTGATCGAACCGGTGATTCCAGCGCTGCGGCGCTATGCGCGGGCGCTGGTCCGCAATCGTGCCGCCGCCGACGATCTGGTGCAGGACTGTCTGGAGCGGGCCGTCAGCCATTGGGGGCAGCGGCGCGAGGGCGATCCCCGCCCGTGGCTGTTTACGATCCTGCACAACCTTGCAGTCAACCAGTTCCGCCGCTCGGCACGCCGGGGCAAGCACATCGCCATCGACGAGGCCAATGAGGATGATTTCGGGCAGGACGCCGTGCAGGAGCAGAAACTGATGTACCAGGACGTCCTCGACAAGCTTGCGCGGCTTCCGGACGACCAGCGCGCCGTGCTGCTTCTGGTCGCGGTGGAAGACCTGTCCTATGCCGACGCCGCCCGGGTGCTCGATATTCCCATCGGCACCGTGATGTCGCGGCTGTCGCGGGCGCGCGAAAAGCTGCAGCAGGAAATCGAAGGGACCGCTGACGGCGCACCGAAAAACGTGGTGCAGTTGCGGAGCATGAAATGACCAACCGGCCCATCACGGAAGACGATCTCCACGCCTATGTGGATGGCGTTCTTGAACCCGAGCGGGAGGCGGAAGTCGCGGCCTATCTGGAAGGCCACCCCGACATAGCCCGGCGCGTCTCGGCTTTCTCGGATCAGCGCGATCTGCTGCGCAAGGCGTTGGCGCCGATCGCAGACGAGCCGCTGCCGCCGCAGTTCAATCTGTCGCGGATGATCGAAAACCGGCGGCGACGGCCTTCGCCGGTGTGGTGGGCGGTCGCAGCGATGCTGATGCTGAGCATCGGCGGTCTTGGCGGCTGGGTGATGCGGGGCAGCCTGCAGGGCTCGCCCGGCGGACTTGCCTCGCTCGCGCAGGAAGCTGCTTATTCATACAGTGTCTATGCGCCGGATCGGATCCGGCCGGTTGAGATGCGGGCGTCCGACAGCGCGCAACTGGTGCAGTGGGTGTCGAACCGCCTGAAGCAGCCGGTGACGCTGCCGGATCTGACGGGTTCGGGCTACCGCCTGATGGGCGGGCGGCTGATTGCGACGTTGCATGGACCGGCTGCAATGTTCATGTATGACGACGATCGCGGCAATCGACTGGTGGTGTTGACGCGTCCGATGATCTCGGAGCAGAGCGCGCCGATGGCGCCGCATTCTAGAGGAGACGTCTCGGGCTTTGCCTGGGCCGATGGCGGAATGGGCTACAGCCTGATGGCACAGGCCGCAGCCGAAGCCCTCAAGCCGATCGCCAACGAGGTCCGCAGGCAGGCGCGTACGATCTAGGATTTCGACGGTTGGGTGAAGGCCAAAAACGCGACGGTCCCGACGATCAGGGTCGCTGCCATGAACAGCAACACCGCGGGCAATCCGAAGATCGTTGCGACAACCCCCGTTGCGGATTGCATCAGCGCAGCGCCCAGGAAAAACGCGAGATTGATGGCGGACAGCGCCTTGCCGGCGTTCTGCGCGTCCACGAGTTGGCGCGTCATGCCGTACAGCAATGGTTGCGTCGATATGGCGATGCCGATCAGAACAAACAGCACAGCGTCAAATCTCGCCGGTATGGCGGCGACGCCGAGCAGATCGGCCAGCGG
>DAIMKE010001488.1:0-1622 GCA_036721875.1 Bradyrhizobium sp.
CGTCCGCAGCCCGCCCCAAGGCAAGTTCGAGTAATAGATGGCCAGTACGGCCCATGTGACGAGTATGAGCCGAATGAGAAAGCCAATCAGCTTTCTCGGCCACCTCACCAACATGAATACGAATTTACGGACTGAAATCACCTGGCTGCTCCTGCCGCAAAGCTTGGCTATGCGCCTTTCGACCGCTCCGTTGTGTCAGATCACCTGTCGTTTCATTATGAATGTTTGCACGCTACAGTAGCTCCTCGCGAACTGGAAGCGATGGCCTCGCCTTTTGTTCGCGCGTTGGATTGATCCAAAGGGCTGCGCGACTTCGCAGCTACCGACTCTTTCTGGGCTTCAGATGGAGGGATGCGGGCTGGGTCATGCTGTTATCCGGGATCCGGCGCATGCGGAATTCTGGTGGCCTCCTCATCCTCAGTGGAGTCCCGATGACGGGCTTTGGGTGCTCGGATTTGTGCTTGGCGCCGACCTGATCTCTCAAGCATAGCCCGGCTGACCTATGCATGGCGGCGGGCGGCGGGAGCGGCATAGCGGAAATGAGGCGATAAGGGGAGTGCGCTGATGGCGATCGCAGTTGAAAGACCAATCCTCCTGATCAAGAAGCTCGCGGGTATCCTTCTCTTGCTTTTCGGTTTGCTATTGACGGCGCTCGGCTTGAGTAACGAGTCCAACGGCTTCACCGCGATCGGTATCGCCTTCCTTGTTGCTGGCGCGATTTTCCTGGCTCTCAAGATCATTAGGCGGAACCAGGGCAATCAGCTTTGACCGAGGTCGCAAGATTGATCTGGCGCTGCGAGAGCCATGCACAGCATCGCAATCGCGAAGGTCTGGCCGCTTCAATCGAACGCAGCTGATACACAACGAGAGGGGCCGTGCGCGGTGATGTCAGGAACTCTCTTGGGTACGTCGTACAGCGCGCGCCGGATCCGACCGTCGGTGAGCGTAACATGTCGTTCGCTGTCATTCGCGGTGGTGCTCTCGACCTGGCTCGGAGGAGCGAGCCTGGCGCAGCAGGCGCTCCAGGCAGGTGGCGGGGCCACGCTCTTTCAGAACGTCCGCATCTTCGATGGCAAGAGCGCCACGCTGTCTGCCTCCTCCAACGTTTTGGTGCGCGGCAACAAGATAGAATCAATCTCGCTACAGCCGATAGCGGTGAATGGCCCGGCGGACATTCGCATCATCGAAGGCGGCGGGCGCACACTGATGCCCGGCCTCATCGACAACCATTGGCATGCGATGTTGATCCGGGTCACTCCGGCACAGTCGTTCGGCGACATCGGCTATCTCAATCTTGTCGCTGGCGACGAGGCCACGCACACGCTCATGCGCGGCTTTACTACCGTTCGAGATGTGGGCGGGCCGGTGTTTGGGCTCAAGAGCGCCATCGACGAAGGTATCATCAAGGGGCCGCGCATTTATCCATCCGGCGCAATCATTACTGTCACGAGTGGGCATGGGGACTTCCGCCAGCTTGCCGACCTGCCGCGGACGATCGGGGGCATGCTCACCCGCATGGAACAGACCGGTGGGGCAATGATTGCGGACAGCCCCGACGAGGTCCGCGTCCGTGTCCGGGAACAGCTCATGCAAGGCGCTTCCCAAATCAAGTTGACGGCTGG
>DAIMKE010001489.1:0-1614 GCA_036721875.1 Bradyrhizobium sp.
CCCGGTCGGTTTCCGTCCTCACGGTTGCGGCGGTCGCCGGGCTTTGCTTGAGGAATTCGTCGAATCTGGCGCGGCTCACCGCTTCGACATTGTGGGTCTTGAGCCATTGCTCGGCCACCGGCAGCCGCTGCCAGTCGGGCAACGGCGCCGACAGCGAGACTTCCTTCCACTTCGGATGGAACGGCGGATTCTGGAACTTTGGAAACTTGGTGAAGAACGCATCGACGAACTGCGAAAGCTTGCGATACCGCTCGGTATTCGGCGCCCAGTTATAGGCCGCGAGCACCGCGGGGACCGCTATGGTGTCGACGCGGCCTCCTTCCTGGATCAGGTTGGGATAATCCTTTGAGGTCAACGTCGCCGGCAGATAGTCGGTCTGCAGCGGCTTTGCATAGTCGACCGGAACCAGGTGGAAGCGGGCGTCGTTGAAGTTGCTGACCGACTTGTACGGCTTGCCGCCCACCGCAACCACCGCGTCGATTTCGCCGGCCCGCATCTTCTCCATCGCGATGCGCTGTTCGAGATAGAGGAAGTTCGGCTTGATGCCGAGCCGCTCGAACACGATCGCGGCGGTGACGAAGGTGCCGCCATTGGGAAGGTCGACGCTGACCTTCTTGCCGTTCAGATCGCTCATGCCGCGAACCGACTTCGACGCGATCACGTACATCTCTTCGTTGTAGAGCTTGGTCACATAGGTGAATTGCTTCTTGATGTCCTTTGCGAAGCCCTTCTTCTCGAGGTAATCGAGCGTATCGGCGCGCACGATGCCGAGATCGACGCCCTGCAGGAACAGGATGTCGGCGACGCTCTGGACCGAACCGCGCCCGACGATCGGAAGTACGCGCAACTTGTTTCCGTCGTCGAGCACGGAAGCGAGATCGGCACCGAACTGCACATAGGTGCCGCCGATGGTGCCGGAAATCAGAGTGACCGTGTTCTGGTTCAGAGCCTGCTTGGTGGCGACCGAGCCGAATTGAAAAATCGCTTTCAGACTATCGCTGACCTTGGCCGGATCGTATTCCTCGGCGGCACGAACCGTCGAGGCGCAGGCCATTGTCATGGCGAGCAATGCCATTCCAATCAAATGCCGCATGAAATCCTCTGGGCTGATCTAGAGTGTATGTGCCTAGTTCTGTAACTGGCCGAGCCTCCGCCTTGCATCAGCCGAACCGAGGTCGGCGGCCTTCTGGTACCAGACCCGCGCCGTCGCGGGGTCGGGGGCGATGCTGCGCAGATCCTGGTTACCCAGCACCTGCGGATCGTACGTGCCTGCCAGCATCAGCGCCGCTTCGGGCTCCTGCGCGTCCGCCGCGCGCTCCAGCAGCAACCGGGCGGACGTAATGTCACCGATCGCAAGCAGACCCTTCGCCCGCTTCAGCAGCGCCGCGAGTTCGTCCGAGTCGATACGTCGTGCCGGCGCGGCTTCGCGGGGTGGCGGTGCTGCCTCGCGCACGGCCGGCACAACCGGCGCGGCCTCGCGGGCGGCTTCGCGTGCCATTGGCTCCGGCACGGCGACCTTGCCTTTGGCGGCGGTATGATAGGCGGCGTTGATTTCGTCGCGTGTCGGCGCCGCCGCTGCCAGCGCGTTGGCAATCGTGACGGCCGGCGGGGGCG
>DAIMKE010001490.1:0-1611 GCA_036721875.1 Bradyrhizobium sp.
GCCGCCATCGGCATCTCGTCCATATGCTCGTGCAGCACCACGCCGGCGAGCGGATCGAATTCGCCGATCCACGGCTTGCGCGCCAGCACCGCCTTCGTATGGGCATAGCCAGCATGCCACCGCCGCGTGATCCCGGACGGACTGAAATCGATATCCTTGGTGTGGGTCTCGCGCTCGAGCTGCGGTGTCAGCAGCCGCACCACATGCATACGGGTCGGGCAACCGTAGCTCGTCAGCTCACGCACGGCGGGATCGTTGCGCTCGCTCTCGGGTAGCCGCGCCGCGAGCTGGTTGATCACATGGCGCAGGCGATGGGCCTGCTGCTGCCGCACGATCTGGCTCGCGATACGGCTGGAATATTGCACGTCCTTGTGCCGGTTCAGCACCTCCGCCATCGTGGTCGGTTCGGGCCCGACGGGATTCCACAGATGCACGGAGAAGATCAGCGAATCCCTGCGTGGATTGTCGTCGAACACCGCTTCCGTCGGCGTGTTCGACAGGATGCCTCCGTCCCAATAGAGCTCACCGTCGATGCGCACGGCGGGGAAAGCCGGTGGCAGTGCGCCCGAAGCCATCACGTGCTTCACCGTCAGCTCACCGTCGCGGCTGTCGAAATAGCGCATTTCGCTGGTGCCGACATGAGCCGCACCAACGGTCAGGCGCGGCGCGCAGCGATTGGCCAGATCGAAATCGACGAGCTCGCTCAGCGTCTTCTCCAGCGGAGCGGTCGAATAATAGCCGGCGTGATCGGCACCCAGCGGAAAGGAATCTCCGGCATGCGCCAGCGGATTGGGCCGGAAGAAACCTGGAATGCCGTGGGTGACGGTCGACCAATAGGCCAGCTTCTCGTTGAAGCCGGGGAACGCGGCGCGCCAGTCCCAGACCGGCTGCTGCTCCATCCGCTTCCAGAACTCCCTCAAGCGCGCGAGCCGTTGCGCCGGCGCGTTGCCCGCGATCAGGCTCGCATTGATCGCGCCGATCGAGGTGCCGATGACCCAGTCCGGCTCTATGCCGGCCTCGTGCAGCGCCTGGTAGACGCCTGCCTGGTACGATCCGAGCGCGCCGCCGCCCTGGAGAACGAGCACGACCTGCCCCGGGATTTCCGCACCTGTGCCCTTGATGCCGTTCATGGTTCGCTCCTGGTGAGCCTGCACCGGTCGAGCTTTCGTCGGACGCGGCGGTATCGTTACGCCCGATCGTTCTAGGAGATCGCGGGGCCTTTTGGAATGCCGTTTGGCTTCCGAGTCCATACGTCCGCGCTATCGTGCCTAACATGTCATTTCCCGCCCCGATCGGCTAGATTTGAGCGGATCTTGCTGGGAGCCGATCCATGGAAATGCACCAGGTCCGCTATTTCCTCGCGGTGGCGCAGCTCTTGAACTTCACGCGCGCGGCCGAGGAGTGCAACGTCACGCAGCCGTCGCTGACGCGCGCGATCAAGCAGCTCGAGGCCGAGCTCGGCGGCGATCTATTCCGCCGCGAGCGGCCGGCGGCACAATTGACCGAGCTCGGCCAGCGCATGCATCCGCTCCTGAAGCAGTGCTATGACGCCGCCGCCGGCGCACGCTCGCTCGCCTCCTCGTTCAAGAGCGGCGAGATCGGTGCGCTCCG
>DAIMKE010001491.1:0-1609 GCA_036721875.1 Bradyrhizobium sp.
GCATCGCCGCGGACGTCGCTCTCCTCGATGGAAGCGCCCATCTCGCGCAGCGTCGTGAGCAGGCCGGTGCGCAGTGGATTGGTCATGACGTCGGAGAAGACGATGTCGGAGCCCTCGACGACCAGCGCCGCCACGATCGGGAATGCCGCGGACGACGGGTCGGCCGGCACCACGACATCGGCGCCGTGCAGTTCGGGCTGGCCGGTGAGCGCGATCCTGCGGCCGTGGCTGCCTTCATTCACTGACGCGATCTCGGCGCCGAAATGTTTCAGCATCAACTCGGTGTGGTCGCGGCTGGCTTCCTGCTCGATCACGGTCGTGACGCCGGGCGCGGCGAGCCCCGCCAGCAGCACTGCCGACTTGATCTGGGCCGACGCCACCGGCGTCCGATAGAGGATCGGCACCGGATCGCGGGCGCCGTGCAGCGTGAGCGGCAGGCGACCGCCTTCTCTCGCCTCGCCGGCTTTGGCGCCCATCAATTCGAGGGGATCGAGGATCCGGCGCATCGGCCGGGAACGCAGCGAGGCATCGCCGTCGAAAACCGCCGTGATCGGGCATCCGGCCACCGCGCCCATCACCAGCCGGCAGCCGGTACCGGAATTGCCGAAATCGAGCGGGGAAGCCGGCTGGGCGAAGCCTGCCACCCCCACGCCCCTGACCTGCCAGGCAAACGGCCCGGTCCGCTCCACGCTCGCACCCAGCGCCTGCATGGATTTGGCGGTATTGAGGACGTCTTCACCCTCCAAAAGGCCGGAAATGGTGGTTTTGCCGACCGAAAGCGCCCCCAGGATGAGGGCGCGGTGCGAGATCGACTTGTCGCCGGGAACGCGTACTTTCCCGGTGAGGGGGCCGCCGGAACGGGATTCCAGCGGGGTGGGGATAGCGGAATGGGCCAAGATTGTGTCCTCTGCGGTGGCCGCAGTATCACATGGGCCACATGACGTCACGCTGCCGTCAAATGCGACAAAGCGCTATTGACAGCAGCCCCTCAACTAGCCAAGTGAAGCACCGTTTTTCAGAAATTCCCAGGATCCACACGTGGCCAAATCCGACCTCGGAACCAAGCGCATTTGCCCGACGACGGGTAAGAAGTTCTACGACCTGAACAAGAATCCGGTGATTTCGCCCTATACCGGTGAGGTTGTGCCGATCGCGCCGATTGCGCCGCCGCGGGCCGCCCGTGGCGATGCCGCACGCGCCGCCGCCGCCGCTTCCGCCACTTCGGCCGCCGAAATGCCGGAGGCAGCCGAGGCCGAAGAGTTGGTTTCGCTGGAAGAGGCCGATGCCGAGGAGAATACCGGCAAGGTCAAGGCCGTGGTTCCCGAGTCCGAGGACGACATCGAGATCGACGAGACCATCGAGGACGATGACGACGACGATTCGACCTTCATCGCCGACGAGGAAGAAGGCGATGAGGATGTCACCGACATTATCGGTGACGTCGGAGGTGACGAAGAGACTTGAGATCGACCCAGAACTGTGTTCTGGGTCTCCCCCGCAAGTCGCCCAAGGCTTGCGGAAGCATTGGTCCGATAGACCGTGCCCGACTGTGACGGGGCCATAGCTCAGCTGGGAGAGCGCTTGCATGGCATGCAAGAGGTCGGCGGTT
>DAIMKE010001492.1:0-1606 GCA_036721875.1 Bradyrhizobium sp.
GCTCAGACGATCGAGGCGCAGCCGGTCTTCGGCCAGATCAAGCCATCAAAGAGGCGAGGTGCTCGCGTGCTGAACAACATTGAGAGGAGACGTGGACCGCCATCGGTCGTACGACACAAGAAGTCGGTTTGTTTTCAGGTGGGAGAAGAGAGGGCACGTGCAGGAACGGCGATTCGATGCCGAACATAAGCGCACCTGCAAGTAGGCTCCGATCTAGTACATAGTGTGCCGAGGATTGGGCAATGATAGTAGCGAAGTGCTGTGAGGAAGGCGCGCCGATCGGAAAGACCGGACATCACCGGCCGCAACGTTGGAAGCAACAGTCGATGCGCGGATGAAGGTTGCACGCTGCTCTGGTTGCGGCCGCGAGCGCAATCGGAGACTCGTTCAAGCCCGTTCTGGTTCCAAGGGGCGCACTTTCTGAAGACAGCAATGAACGATCGCAGAGCGACGTCAATATAAGCGGCGTGGAAAGGATGGACGTCGCGTGTGACGGCGATAATCGGCACAGTTGGCGATCGCCGTGATTTCTCCGAGCGTCGTTGCGGTGCACGCACGGCGCGAGGCGCTAGGCGTGATCGCGGCGCTATGCGCCGCCGTCGCCAAATTTCCAGACCGGGATTCCCATCCGCCGTGCCTTGTCGGCGAGATTGTCCTGAATTCCTGTTCCCGGGAACACGATGACGCCGATTGGCATCATCGTCAGCATGAGATCGTTGCGCTTGAACGGCGCGGCCTTGGCGTGCTTCGACCAATCCGGCTTGAATGCGACTTGCGGTACCCTGCGGTTTGTCGCCCATTTGGCGGCGATCAGTTCGGCGCCTTTCGGTGAACCGCCGTGCAACAGGACCATGTCGGTATGCTTGGCGTGAACCTGGTCGAGACGATCCCAGACGAGGTGGTGGTCATCGAAATCGAGGCCTCCGGTCAGTGCGACCTTGGGCCCGACCGGAACAAGCACCTCCGTCTCGGCACGACGCTTGGCAGCGAGATAATCTCTGGAGTCGATCACTGCTGCGGTGACGGTGCGATGGCCGATCAGCGATCCCGATCGGGGACGCCAGAGTGAGCCGGTATGGGTTTCGTACTGAGCAATGGCCTGCTCGCGAAACAGCTCCATGCAATTGCGGCGTTCGATCAACGAAAGTCCTTCCGTGATGAGCCGCTCGAGTTCGACCGAGCGTACCTCGGAGCCGTCCTGGTCATGTTGACTCTGGCGTTGAGCCTGCTCGTTGGCGTCGAGCTGACGCTCGGTGCGGCCCGTGGCGCGATGGAACAGATTAACCGTCGACCAAAGCAGGTCTTCGAGGTCCGGCTCCATACGGCTGTCACTCAGTGTTGCCACGAAGGCATCGAAGATGTCGGCAACCGCCGAGGCGATCGTCTTGCCGTCGGGAAGCGGCCGCGGGTCGGGTTCGTCGCTGAACGGCCGGTAGCCGTAGAGTTGCAGTTCGGTCAGGACGTGGTGAAGCGGGGATGAGCCGTGCTGCGGTTCGAATTCGGTGTCGTCATGATCCGTCATGGGACGATGTCCTCGGTGGATTGGCCGCGCCCATCGCGGCCTTCGTGGCGATCACTCAGACGGCAAGCGGGACGGACCAGAACC
>DAIMKE010001493.1:0-1606 GCA_036721875.1 Bradyrhizobium sp.
GCAGTACCGAGACCTTCACTGGTCCAATCCGCCGCATCGCTTCGATCACGTCATCCACGAGTACCTCGGGCGCCGAAGCGCCGGCCGTGACGCCGACGGTCCTGGCATCCTTCAACCATTCCGGATTGAGCTCGCTGCCGTCGGCAATCAAATAACTCGCGACGCCGGCCTCAGTGCCGATTTCGCGAAGCCGGTTCGAATTCGAGCTGTTGGCGGCGCCCACCACCAGGATCACGTCGACCAGCTTGCTCAAGTCCCTTACAGCAGATTGGCGGTTCTGTGTCGCATAGCAGATATCCCGGATATCCGGGCCTTGAATGTCTGTAAAGCGGGCCTGGAGGGCCGCGATGATGTCCCTGGTGTCGTCGACCGACAGGGTGGTCTGGGTGATGTAGGCCACTGGCGTATCCGCCGGCAATGTGAGCGCCTTGACCTCCTCAACGCTCTGGACGAGCTGCACCGGCCCCGGAACCTGGCCCATCGTGCCCTCGACCTCGGGGTGGCCGGCATGGCCGATCAGGATCAGCGTCCGCCCCTTGCCGATGTAGCGCTTCCCCTGATTGTGAACTTTCGTGACCAGCGGGCAGGTGGCATTGAGCACCGGAAGGTCGCGGGCGGCGGCCTCTTCCTCGACGCTGCGGGCAACGCCATGGGCGCTGAAGACCGTCACGGCCTTCGGTGGAACCTCGGAAAGCTCCTCGACGAAGATCGCGCCCTTGCTCTTCAGGCTCTCGACGACGTGTTTGTTGTGCACGATCTCATGGCGCACGTAGACGGGCGGGCCGTATTTCTCCAGCGCCCGTTCCACGATTTCGATCGCACGCACCACACCCGCGCAGAAGCCGCGCGGTTGCGCAAGATAAACTTCCATCGGACGCCCATCACGCAAGTTGCACCAATCCGCTTTCGTAAGTCCCCGGCGGCACCCCGATACTGACCAATGAGTTGCAATATCCGCACCATTGGTTCGCCTATACGGTAGCCTACCACCCTTGTGGGCTCGCGCGCATGGAGGCGCAGCACTTTGTGTCAAAAAATCGGCAGCAAGGAAAGGTCGGAACACTCATCGTCAGCCTTGATGGTATTATAGTAAGTCAAGCCTTGTGCCCAATGCGCGACCTTCGTGCATCGTCCTTCGTCACTTTCCCGCCTCAACTCTCCGGCTATACCCACCGCCCCGCATGATTTTAGCCACGGTCTCCCGCCGTTTACCTCGAACCTCGTGGCGGCGAGAACCACTCAAAACAGCAATAGGTTTCGCCCGGGAACTCCGATAAACAGCGGGCGTTTCCGGCAAGCTGTTTAACTGCAGAAAGAAAAGAAGTGCTGCAAAGCGTAGTCGTTGCCATTGTCAGGGCCTGCACCCGGTTTGCCTCCCTCGTCGTCCTTCTCGGGCTCTTGCTGTCGGTGGGAGCGGGCTATTACGCCGCGCGCCACTTCGCCATCAACACCGACATCAATTCGCTGATTTCCCAGAATCTCGACTGGCGCAAGCGCGACCAGCAATTCGACAAGGCGTTCGATCAGAACGAAACGATCCTCGCTGTGATCGAGGCCAAGACGCCGGAAATGGCGAGCGCAGCGGCAAACGCGCTCTATGCCAGGC
>DAIMKE010001494.1:0-1601 GCA_036721875.1 Bradyrhizobium sp.
GGAGATCGGCGTTCGAAGCTGAGTTCGATCGGATTGGAATTGGAGGAGGCATTCATCGTCACTTCAGCCTCGCGGACAAAAAAAGAGCGGGGCCCTGGCCCCGCTCGAAAATTGTGTCGACCCTATTATCCCCGATCTTAAGATTTGATCTTGATTGACGGGGCGACGCTGCGTTTTGCGCGCCAGGGGCTCCTCCCGAGACTTGGACCACCAGACTTCGACCTCGCGGCCAGCCTGAGCAAGAGGGATGCTAGATCAACTTTTCTCACTTGTCATCATTTTCGGCAACGAATGTTCAAAATTCGAGCAATGGACGAAATGTTCGGGCTGTTCACCGTATAACCGTATGACAAATAAAAGAAATCTGTGCGTAAGGGAGGATTGCCCGACTGCCTCAAATGCCGGACACCCCTTCCCGGTGGGGCGGCAGGACCACAGTTTCCGCGAAATTTGAGCTGGACCAAGAAGGCGGCGGAACTGACCTCGACTCGGGCCCGGCGCAGTGTTTAGTTGGTGCACGAACGAATGGTTCGGCGGATGCGCGCGCGGCTACAAAAATTCTTACCCCTGGTCCTGCTCGCCTTGGCGATGCAGGTGCTGGCGCCGATTGCCGCTTGTCTGGCGGCCAGCCAGGCCGCGGCCGACCCGTTGTCCGCCGCCGTCATCTGCCACAGCGGGAGCGAGCAGGGCGGCCTGAACGACCGAACCGGCACGCCGGCCGCGCAGGCCGGCGCGTGCGCCCTGTGTTGCCTGGCCCAGGCCAACGCATCCCTTGATCCGCCGACCTATGCGGCACTCGCAATTCCCGTCCGTCACGCCCAGCGCGTGGTGTGGCGTCCGACGCCTGCGTCCGCTATCGCCCCTTACAAGGGCTCGAGCGCGCAGGCTCGCGCACCCCCTCAATTTTCCTGACGTAGCGACAAACCGAACCATTGGCGCGCGCCGTTGCCGTGCCGGTGGCGTGTGCAATGGACCGGCCGAGGTGCCGGATGTCAGGAATTCAAGAGATGTTACGCATTCGTGCGATCAGCCGCGCGAGCTTGCCCGTGCTTTGCGGGCTGGTGTCCTCGATCGGCTCAGACGTGCTGGCCCAAGGCGCCTCGGAAGCACTTCCCGCGGTGACCGTCGAGGCGCCGCAGGCTACCCGGCCCAAACCGACAACCCGGCCATCGAAACCGCGCGCCGCTTCGGCGGACCGCACGGTGAGACCCGTTGCGCCGAGCGGCATCGTCAGCGCAGCGACCCAAGACAGGGCCGCGACCGCCGCCACGGCGCGAGACGGACTCAATCGGGCCCCGGCCGGCCAGACCGCGACGACCATCGATCGCAGCCGGTTCGAGAACCGCCCGGCCTTTTCGGTCAGCGACGTCCTGCGCGACAGCCCGGGCATTTCGATCAAGCAGGGCAATGGCCCCCGTGATTTCGGCATCTCGATTCGCGGGTCGAACGCCCGTAATGGTTTCGCTATCCGCAATCTCGTGATCTTCGACGACGGCTTCCCGGTGACGCAGCCGGACGGTCTGTCGCGGAGCGACCTGATCGATCCCCACGCCTATGCTGCGATCGACGTGATCCGCGGCCCTTCCTCGGCGCTCTATGGC
>DAIMKE010001495.1:0-1600 GCA_036721875.1 Bradyrhizobium sp.
AAATCCCCATATGAGGATGGGTAGAGCGCAGCGAAACCCATCATCTCTCCGCGCAAGGATTTGATGGATTTCGCTGCGCTCTACCCATCCTACCGATCCCAGCTAAACCATCTCCTCCGGCGCGAGCTTGCAGGCGTCGCCGCTGATTTCGATCTGCAGTGTCGCGTGGTGGATTTTGAAGCGGTGCGACAGCTCGGCGCAGACATGATGCAGGAAGGCGTCGTCGCTGCCGCCGGGCCGCACCAGGTGCGCGGTCAGCGCGGTTTCGTTGGTGCTCATGGCCCAGACGTGAAGATCGTGCACTTCTGCGACACCTTCCAGCCCGGCCAGATATTCCCTCACCTCCATGAGAACGATGCCGCGCGGCACGCCGTCGAGCGCGAGGTTGACGCTGTCGCGGGCGAGGCCCCAGCCACTCCAGAACACCACGGCCGCAATCACGAGGCTGATCGCGGGATCGAGCCACAGCCAGCCGGTCAGCATGATGATGCCGGCGGCGATCACCACGCCGACCGAGACGCCGGCATCGGCCGCCATGTGCAGATAGGCGCCGCGGATATTGAGATCGCCATGACGGCCGCGCATGAACAAGAGCGCCGTGCCGCCGTTGACGACGACGCCGAGCGCCGCGACCAGGATGACGGTCAGCCCCGCGACCGGCGCGGGATCTGCCAGGCGATTGACCGCCTCGACGACGATACCGCCGACCGCCACCAGCAGCAGGCCGGCGTTGAACAGGGCCGCGAGGATCGAGGCGCGGCGGTAGCCGTAGGTGTGCCGCTGCGTCGGCTGCTTTTGCGAAAGCCACGCCGCGCCCCAGGCCAGCAGCAGCGCGACCACGTCGGAGAGATTGTGAAGCGCATCCGAGATCAACGCCAGCGAATTGGCCGTGTAGCCGAAGATCAGCTCGACGATGACGAACGCGGTATTGACCGTGGCACCGATCGCGAACGCCCGGCCGAAATTGTCCGGCGCGTGGCTGTGGCCAGCATGACCATGGGAATGGCCATGCGCGTGGGAGTGATCGTCGTGAGCGTGATCGTGCGCCATGGTCACGGTATATAGCGCGAGAATTTGAATACTATTACACGAAGAGATCGCGATGGCCCGGCCATCTCCTCCGTCGTCCCGGCCTCGAGCCGGACCCATAGCCACGGACGGAAGTTTTGCGAAGAGCATCTGCGACCCTGCGCCTATCGATCGACCACGCGGTATGGGTCCCGGCCTTCGCCGGGACGACCAAGACTACTCCACGCCCCGCAGGAACTTGTTCGACTTCGGCAGGCCGTGCGCGAGGCGTCCGGCGTCGGCGCGGTTGCCGCGCCAGTCGGCCAGATCCTTGGCGCTCATGCTCTGCTCGCGGCCGGCGGAGTCCTTCCAGGTCAGGCCGGCCTTGAGATCGAACACCGCGACGTCGGACAGTTTGGCGCTGGAATATTTCTGCAAGCGCACGCCGCGGCCACGCGCCATCTCCGGAATCTGGTCGAGCGGGAACAGCACCATCTTGTGGTTGGAGCCGATCACCGCAACGGTATCGCCTGCCACGGTGGTGATCGCGCAGGCCTCGTTCGGCATGGTGACGTTGAGCACCTGCTTGCCC
>DAIMKE010001496.1:0-1597 GCA_036721875.1 Bradyrhizobium sp.
TCGTTCGCCACATGGAAGACGGCGAGTCCGTGATGGAGGCGTCGCTGAAGGGCGCCAGCGAAATCGGCTTCACCGTGATCTCGCTGACGGTGTCGCTGATCGCGGTGTTCATCCCGCTATTGTTCATGTCCGGGCTGGTCGGGCGCATGTTCCGCGAGTTCGCGCTGACGCTGACGATCGCGGTCGTGACCTCGGCGGTGGTCTCGCTGACACTGACGCCGATGATGTGTTCACGGCTGCTGAAGCATGTCGGCGAGGAGATGACGGTTCCGGGCCTTGCCGCCGTCAGCCGCGGCATCGACCGCATGGTCGACTTCTATCATCGGACGCTGTTGTGGGTGCTGCAGCGCCAGCGCGCGACGCTGGTCGTGACATTCCTCACTATCGCAGCGACGCTGTTCATGTACGTGATCGCGCCAAAGGGTTTCCTGCCGCTGCAGGACACCGCGTCGATCACGGCGGTGACCCAGGCCGGACCCGACGTTTCCTTTGCCGAGATGCAAAGCCGGCAGGCGATGGCGGCAGCCGCGATCCAGGCCGATCCCGACGTGGTCGGCGTGGTGTCCGTGATCGGGGCCGGCGCGGTCAATCCGACTACCAATGTCGGGCGCCTGGTGATGACGCTGCGGCCGCGCGGCGAGCGGCATGACGATATTTCCGTGGTCGTCGACCGGCTGAAGCAGCGCACGGCGTCCATCCCCGGCATGACCATTTATTTCCAGCCGGTGCAGGACGTGCAGATCTCGACTCAGTCGAGCCGCTCGCAATACCAGTACACGCTGACCGGAACCGATGCCGCGGCGGTGACGCTGTGGTCGCAGAAGCTGATCGCCGAGATGCGGCGCGATCCGCTGTTCCGCGACGTTTCGTCCGAAGCGCAGGAGGGCGGCTTGCGCGCCGCGCTCGACATCAATCGCCAGCGCGCGGGCCAGCTCGGCGTCAGCCTCCAGGCGGTCAACGACACGCTGAACGACGCCTTTGCCCAACGCCAGATTTCGACGATCTACGGCCAAGCCAACCAGTACCGCGTGGTGCTGGAGGCGATGCCGATCTACCAGCGCGATCCGTCGATCCTCTCAAAACTCTATCTGCCCGGCGCAGCCGGCACAGCGGGCGCGCCCGGTGCCCAGGTGCCGCTCTCGGCGGTGGCGACACTGACCCGCACCACCGCCCCGCTGGCGATCTCGCATCTCGCGCAGTTTCCGGCGGTGTCGCTTAGCTTCAACCTCGCGCCCGGCGAGGCGCTGGGCGATGCGGTCGAGGCGCTCAAGGCAATCGAAACGCGGATCGGCATGCCCGGCAGCATCGTCGGCGTCTATTCCGGCGATGCGGCCGAATTTTCCAAGTCGCTGGCCGGGCAGCCGTGGCTCATTCTTGCGGCGATCGTCACCATCTACATCGTGCTCGGCGTGCTCTACGAGAGCTACATCCACCCGATCACCATCCTTTCGACGCTGCCCTCGGCTGGCGTCGGCGCCATCCTGGCGCTGATGCTGTTCGGGCAGGACCTGTCCGTCATCGGGCTGATCGGCATCATCCTGCTGATGGGCATCGTCAAGAAGAACGCGATCATGATGATCGACTTCGCGCTGGAGGC
>DAIMKE010001497.1:0-1593 GCA_036721875.1 Bradyrhizobium sp.
TGCTTGGCAGCCAGATATTTGTTCAGCTGGTCGACGCTCAATGAAACAGATTGTCCGACATTCGCCGTTATCCACTCGGGCATGGGCTGAGGGGTAGCGCCAGCGCCCTTTTTCTTCACGGCCCGCAGCAAGCAGTTGGCCTGCTCCACAGCGTTCCCTTGAAACTGCAAGGTCTCAGTATTGAACTTGCAGCCGCCTATAATGGCCGCGTGACCGATACCGGGTATGGAGCTCATCGCGATTGCCAGCAGAACGACGCGCCGCATTGCATATCCCCCACCGATCGATCCGAGACACGCATCAGCACGCCTCCGGAGCACCTTAATCAGTGCACCGCTGAGGTTGAAACACAATAGGGCATGCGCGGCAAAGTTTCCCGCAGCGAGATATACCTGCTTAAGTGTGTAGTCGTGGCGGAGAGTGGCGCGACAGAAAGAAACCGCCGGCGCGCTCCTTTAGGCAGCGTATGGTGCCGGTTTGAGAAGGCGCGGCTGCATAAGAAACGCCGGGATTTCGTTCTCCGGCATCGGCTTAGCAAACAGATAGCCCTGAGCCTGTGAAGCCCCTGCCCTACGCAGCGCCTCAAGTTGCTCGACGGTTTCCACTCCCTCGGCAGTCGTCTCGATTTTGAGCGCTTGGGCCAAATTGATCGTCGCTGTCACGATGGCCTGGCTCTTCGTGTGGGTGTGGGGAAAGGCGAAGTTTGCCGCAGTTAAAGATAGCGAACGCGATCCTGGTGGTACGCGCCGGCATCTGCCTAGAATGAAAGACCTGCGGATTGACGCCGCGAAGGACCGATTTTCCCTTCCCTGGTCTTGAAAATCGAGGCATAGTGTTTCCGCGATTGCAGGTTGAGTTCCGCAATTCGAATGGGCGCCCGACAATGTCGGGCGCCTTTCGTTATTGGGTTCCGTCGGATCATTGTCCGGTGTGCGGCGGGCGGATTGATGGAATGCCCGACTCTGATTAGAGCGCCATTGAAATTCATGGCATGCGATCCCCGTTGATTTGATCATCCAGGACGCTCGTGAGGGATGGTCAATTGTGGCTCGAAAGCCTGTCATTCCAGGACAGAACTGGGTGCCTCCTCGAGAAGTATCGGCGCGCAATCCCGACAAGCAAACGGCTTCGCAACCTCGCAAATTGAGTGAGACTGAAGAAGTCGAGCTGAAGCGCGAACTGAGCCGACTCCGCGATCGCTTGAGGGATATCCGAGCAGAGCCGAATACGGATCCAAACAGGCGCCGGCGACGAGTCCAGCACTGAACCGCCCCGGCTTCGCCGGAGGCCGTTTGGTTTGAGTCAGGCTGCGATGGCTGGCTCGTCCAGCATCGCGTAATAGCGTTCCTCGGCTTCGGCCGGTGGGATGTTGCCGATGGGCTCCAGCAGCCGGCGATGGTTGAACCAGTCGGCCCAGGTCAGGGTCGCGAACTCCACGGCTTCGAAGGATCGCCATGGCCCGCGCCGATGGATCAGCTCGGCTTTGTAGAGTCCGTTGATCGTCTCGGCGAGAGCGTTGTCATAGCTGTCGCCCACACTGCCGACGGAGGGCTCGATGCCCGCTTCGGCCAGGCGCTCGGTGTAGCGGATGTC
>DAIMKE010001498.1:0-1590 GCA_036721875.1 Bradyrhizobium sp.
CGGCGCTACCATCCCGAATTCGGCCAGATGGCCGCGGATCGCATTGATGGTCTGGGTCCACTGACGCACCAAGAGATCACGGGCGCGAAACACAACAGCCGCCGCCTGCTGCTCCGCGCTCTTCACCGCCACGAAACGCATTGTCGGCCGCTGGACGGCTTCGCAGATTGCTTCCGCATCGGCGGCGTCACTCTTCTGTCGCTTCACGAAATACTTTACATAATTTGGCGCAATGAGTCGTACCTCATGCCCCAACCTCGCGATCGTGCGCGGCCCAGTAATGACTACTACCGCAGGCTTCCATGGCGACCGTGCAAGCCGGCTGCGCGGCAAGAAGTTTGAGCACCTGGTCCCGGCGCAGCTTCTTGCGGAAAAGCACGGCCCCTGATGCATCCGCGCCGTGCATCTGGAACACATTCTTCGCCAGATCCAACCCGATTATGCTAACTTCCGACATGGACGCCTCCGTTCAAGTGATGGTCAACTACACCACTTTGGCACAGCGATGCCGTGAGGGGCGTCCACCCCATCAACTACGGCACGCACAAGACCAAGCTGATCCGCAATTGGGCCAACCGTACTCGCTGGCACGTGCATTACACGCCGACTGCCGCCTCCTGGATCAACCAAGTCGAACGTTTCTTCGCACTGCTCACCGAGCGCGCCCTCAGACGCGGCGTCTTCCGATCCGTCACCGACCTCGAAGCCGCTATCGAAGCTTACATCGATGCCACTAACGCCGATCCCAAGCCGTTCCGATGGACCAAGGCCGCCGACGACATTCTCGCTTCCATCCAGCGCTTCTGCCTGCGCACTCTCGGCGCAACCGCCTAAAATGGAGCAGCGTCCAAATCGGGACACTAGACTAGACTTCGATCCCAGCGCGATCAGCACAAATACGTTGAAATTGCGGCGACGACGGATTGCCGACCGCCCCCGAAGAACGGCCAGCTTCGATCCTGTCGATACTCCCGCACGTTCGCTTCGAAGCGGATACTAGCCAAGAGGATTTGTCCGCGATCTTTTCGCAAATATGTCAGAGTGACTCGCCGGTGGGACGCGTACAGCGTATAAGGAGTTCCAGGATTGGATCTGTTGCGAACGATACCTCATGGGACTTGATCTCGTCGACTTGCTGCTCGAGGGCCTGTTCAGCCTGCCCTCCGAATCGGAAGATTTTGTCAAAAAGCCGGACATCTTGCGCAACGCGGGAGGTGAGACTCTCAGTTTCACTTCCCTGCCAGACCTCGCACGGGCGATTATGCACTTTGCTGTGGCAAAGCGTAAGGCTGACTATCGCGCCGCTTCCAGCCTCCTGCACGGGATCGTGCAGACCTTGCAGATTGAGAGAAGCTCGCTGCATTTCACGGAATTGATTTTTGATCGGCTGCGAGAGGCCTTTCCAAACTTTAGGCACCTCTCGCCTCATGACCTGGTTTTCCAAATCTACAGCGAATATACGGGTCGTCCGGTCGAGGAAATCGTTGCCAGCACGGAGACCGCGGTGGAAAAGGTCGCCCAGTCATGGCGGGAGCGTTATGAAACGCGTGAAAGTACCCTGACGAATGAACAACTGGCGGACTTCTACGC
>DAIMKE010001499.1:0-1587 GCA_036721875.1 Bradyrhizobium sp.
GCTCCAGCAGCCGCAGGGCGTCGTCAACCAGTATCAGCCGGGCGAGCGGTTCGGCAGCACCGGGGCGGGGATCGTCGGACGCATCCCGTTCCTCGACCGCGTCGTGTTCGTCGACAAGCGCGTGCTCGATGTCGAGCTCGACAACCAGCAGGTGCTGTCGATCGACCAGCTGCGGCTTCAGGTCGACGCGTTCGCGCGCTTCCGCATCACCAATCCGCTGCGCGCCGTTGTCTCGACCGGCTCGGCGGGCAACACCGAACAGCTGATCGCCGACCGGCTCCAGCCGATCCTGGGATCGACGCTGCGCAACGAGCTGGGCAAGCGGCCCTTCGCCGCGCTGCTCAGCCCCGAACGCGGCCAGGTGATGGAGAATATCCAGTTCGAGCTCAACAAGATCGCGGGCCAATATGGCGCGCAGATCGTCGACGTCCGAATCAAGCATGCCGACCTGCCGACCGGCAGCCCGCTCGACAGCGCGCTGCAGCGGATGCGCACCGCGCGCAACCAGGAGGCGCTGACCATCCAGGCGCAGGGCCGGCGCGAGGCGCAGATCGTCCAGGCCAACGCCCAGGCGCAGGCCGCGCAGATCTATGCCCAGAGCTTCGGCAAGGATGCCGATTTCTATGAGTTCTGGCGGGCGATGCAGTCCTATCGCCGGACCTTCGGCGCCGACGGTTCGACGACCACCGGCGAAACCTCGATCATCCTGTCGCCCAACAACGCCTATTTGCGGCAGTTCGAGGGCGGCGGGCGATGACCGGACAGACGCCGTTCCCACACGGATATTCAAACAGGGTTCAGCAAGAATTGGCCAGATAGCCGGGTTATTTCCCGGCGAACGGACCTAGAAGAGGAAAGCTCCATCGTGCGCTACGCTTACGCCATCACTTCCGCCCTTCTGCTTGGCGGCACCGCCGCCACCCTTGCGCTCCAGCCGCCGGCCGGCGCGCAGACCGCCCAGAACGAACCCGGCGCGATCAACGCCGCCAGCCCGCGCGGCGGCGCGCCGATGAGCTTTGCGGACATGGTCGCCCGGCTTCAGCCCGCGGTGGTCAACATCTCGACCACCCAGCGCGTCCAGGTCAGCGCCAACCCGTTCCAGGGCACGCCGTTCGAAAACTTTTTCGGCGGCCAGCAGGGCGGTCGCCCCGTCACGCGCGAGGCCGAATCGCTCGGATCGGGCTTCCTGATCTCCGAAGACGGCTACGTCGTCACCAACAACCACGTGATCTCCGCCGGCGCGCGCGGCGCAATGGTCGAATCGATCACCGTGACCCTCGCCGACCGGCGCGAATTCAAGGCGACCGTGGTCGGGCGCGACGTCCGGTCCGACCTGGCGGTGCTGAAGATCGAGGGCGACAACCTGCCCTTCGTCAAGTTCGGCGATTCGCGCCAGGCGCGCGTCGGCGACTGGGTGGTCGCGATCGGCAATCCGTTCGGCCTCAGCGGATCGGTCAGCGCGGGGATCATCTCGGCGGTCAACCGCGTCACTGGCCCCTATGACAAGTTCATCCAGACCGATGCCTCGATCAATCGCGGCAATTCGGGCGGGCCGATGTTCGACCTGCAGGGCAATGTCATCGGCAT
>DAIMKE010001500.1:0-1585 GCA_036721875.1 Bradyrhizobium sp.
TCGCTGGAGATTGCCTCTATATCGTCGGCCGCACCAAGGAAATGATCATCCGTTCGGGTTTCAACGTCTATCCGGCGGAAGTCGAAGCCGTGCTGAATTCGCACGAGGACGTCGTTCAATCGGCCGTGGTCGGCCGCACCGTCGACGGCAACGAAGAGGTCGTCGCCTTCGTGCAGCTGATGCAGGGATCGCGGACAACGCCGTCCGATCTGATGGCCTTTGCCGGCCCGCAACTCACCTCGTACAAGCGGCCGTCTGAAATTATTGTGCTCGACGCCTTGCCGGCAACGTCTACCGGCAAAATCCTCAAGCATAAGCTGGCCGAGTCCCTGCAGAGCGCGTGAACCGTCCGGCCAACGCCGGCCCAATTCAATAGCGACAGATTCAACCGACCGGGAGAAGCACCTTGCAAAAGAGAAACGCGACCGTGGCCGTGATCGGTGCCGGTGATTTCATCGGCGGCGAGATCGCAAAGAAGTTTGCCTTGGAGGGCTTTACAGTTTTCGCCGGTCGCCGCAACGGCGCCAAACTCGAACCTTTGGTGAAGGAGATCGAGAAGGCCGGCGGAGAAATCCACGCCCGCTCGCTCGATGCGCGCAAGGAAGAAGAGATCACCGCCTTCCTCGGCGATGCCGACAAAACACGCACCGCTTGAAGTCTGTATCTTCAATATCGGCGCCAACGTCAATTTCCCGATTCTGGATACGACCGAGCGTGTGTTCCGGAAAGTCTGGGAGATGGCCTGCTATTCCGGGTTCCTCGCCGGCCGCGAGGCGGCGCGGCTGATGCTGACGCGCGGCAAGGGCAACATCTTCTTCACGGGCGCGACGGCGTCCTTGCGCGGCGGTGTCGGATACGCCGCCTTCGCCAGCGCCAAGTTCGGCTTGCGGGCCGTTGCCCAAGCGACCGCGCGCGAACTGGGCCCGAAGAACATCCACGTCGCCCACCTGATCATCGATTCCGGCGTCGATACCGAATGGGTACGCCAGCGGCGGCTCGAGGCGCTGGGGCCGGGCGCGCTCGACAATCCCGATCTCCTGATGCCGCCGTCGTCGGTCGCGGAATCCTACTGGCAGCTCTATCAGCAGCCGAGGAGCGCCTGGACGTTCGAACTGGAAATCCGCCCGTTCGGCGAGAAGTGGTAGTGGCTGATATTGCGCGCCAGGCGTTGCTGCGCGCGGGCGTGCTTGAAATCGTCCATTGACCGGAACCATCGGCCCGGCAAAGCTCGGCCATCACAAAACACAGGGGAGGCCAACGTGAAGACAGCCATCACCGAGATGTTCGGCATCGAGCATCCGATCATCCAGGGCGGCATGCACTATGTCGGATTTGCCGAACTCGCCGCCGCGGTATCGAATGCCGGCGGGCTCGGGATCATCACCGGCCTGACGCAGAAGACGCCGGAACTGCTGGCCAAGGAAATCGCGCGCTGCCACGACATGACGGACAAGCCGTTCGGCGTGAACCTCACCTTCCTGCCGTCCTTCACCGCGCCGCCTTATCCGGAATACATCGCGGCCATCAGGAAAGGCGGCATCAAGATCGTCGAGACCGCGGGCCGCAGCCCCGAGCAGTATATGCC
>DAIMKE010001501.1:0-1583 GCA_036721875.1 Bradyrhizobium sp.
GTGAAGCTGTCCCCAGGAAGCTACTTGGCCTGGGGCGGACAGTTCGAGAACTTCTCGGTCGCGCGCCAGCGGCTCGCCATCGTCGTCCCCGGATGCTTCGCGATGATCTTCCTGCTGCTCTTTGGGGCGCTCGGGTCGGCACGCGATGCGCTACTGGTTTTCAGCGCCGTGCCGCTCGCCCTGACCGGCGGAATTGCCGCTTTGTGGCTGCGCGGCATGCCGTTTTCCATATCCGCAGCTGTCGGCTTCATCGCATTGTCCGGTGTAGCCGTGCTCAACGGTCTGGTGATGTTGACCCAGATCCGGTCGCTGATCGAGCGAGGGGTGGCGCCTGTCCGGGCGATCCGCGACGGAGCCCTGACACGCTTTCGCCCCGTCGTCATGACAGCTCTCGTGGCCTCGCTCGGCTTCGTGCCGATGGCGCTGGCAACAGGGACGGGCGCGGAAGTGCAGAAGCCGCTTGCCACGGTCGTCATCGGCGGATTGCTGACGGCGACAGTACTCACGCTTGTGGTACTACCAGCACTCTACGCAAGGTTCACGAGGCGACAGCAGATTAGTTCTGTTCTTGAACGAAGTGGAATGCCTCGGGCGGCCGAATGATCGGGCACAGGCCAATTTCTTCGGCCTTGGTCCCACATCGGAGGGCATCTTAGTGGCCTCCGCGCCCCACTCAGTTCGGTAGTCACGCGCACACCCTCTAGGGCCCTTCGTGGGCAGGCGACTAGTGAATTCTGCCGCGCCCGACTTCCCCGCAAGCGCTCGTGTACGCCGGCATCGGCTGCAGGTCCGGGAATGCTCATGCATTTTGGGCGTGCCCTCCCCTTCGTCGGCCATGAGCCGGCACGTCGCGGCACATATGTCGAGCATCCTGCAGATCATCTCCTCGTCGGAGGCCGTCTGGCGGGGTCGCAGATGTTGGCACAGTCCAAGCGCACTCGGCTAGATGTGGGTCATTGAAAGCCTCCCGTCATACCGGCTGTTGTCCACGTCGATGGTGCTGATAGAGCCTGCGACGCTCAATCCTTTGCCAGCTTTGAGCAGGTTCTTTGTCGTCGCAAGATTTGCCTGTGCCACTTTCACTCTGGCGAGGGCCGGCAGGAGTGGTCCTTGCCCTAAATCGTCGATCTTGAAGCGCGGTTCGCCGGCCGCCACCAATGTCGGAAACCGACACTCCGATGGGCGATATTTCCTGTGCCTGCCTCGACGATCCCCGCGCCGGCGAAATAGGACTCAAAGGATACCTTTGGCGGTGAGACAGCAGCTAGGGCGATGCGCGGCGATTGATTGCCCTGAATCACTGAGGCGCCTGGCAACGGCAAGGCCGGCGACTGCATGAATTGTCCGGGGCTATGGGCCGATCGCTGCATGATGCTTTTGCAAATGGCGGTACTCGTGCCATGTCAACCAAATCACGACTACATCCAATAGCGTGATCAGCAAGAGCCAGACCGAATGGGTATGGGTAAATCTGTAGAGCTGATAGAGAATGAAGGACACAAATACGACAATTGCCGCTGGGTAATACCACAGCTTTTGGCGCAGCAGTCCGGCAATGAGTAAGGCTTTGGTTATTCCGTGGC
>DAIMKE010001502.1:0-1572 GCA_036721875.1 Bradyrhizobium sp.
GATCGTCGCTGTATTGCGTCATTCCGAGCGCGGCGGCGAATTGGACCTTGCGCCTGCGCGGGAAACCGGCAAACGCCGGATCGAGCATCGCGCCGAGAATCTCGCGGACGCGATCGGCGCGAAAGTTGAAGCACAGCACGCCGTCGCCGTCCCGGATGCCGGCGTAATTACCGATCACCGACGGCTCGACGAACTCGTCCGTGAGATCGTGTGCATAGGCGTCAGCGATCGCCGATCGGGCGTCGGGAAATCGTGGAGCTTCGGCTTCGACGATTGCGTTATAGGCCCTGGTTACGCGATCCCAGCGCTTGTCGCGGTCCATCGCGTAGTATCGCCCAATCACGGTGGCAACCGGGACCGACGGCGGAAGCGCAGCTTCCAGTCGCACCAAACTATCGACCGCCGATTTCGGCGGCGTATCGCGTCCATCGGTGAGGACGTGCACGACGGATGGCACGCCATTGTCAGTCAGGATGCCGGCAAGCGCCGCGACGTGGTCCTCATGCGAATGTACCCCGCCGGGAGAAACCAGGCCGACGAGATGGCACGTGCCGCCGCTCTGTTTCAGCGCCTGGATCAGGGAGCGGAGCGCGTCGGTGGATTTGATGCTGCCGGACGCAATCGCGTCATTGATCCGCGGCAGGTCCTGCATCACGACGCGGCCTGCGCCGATGTTGAAATGTCCAACCTCGGAATTGCCCATCTGGCCGTCGGGCAGGCCGACATCGCGTCCCGATGTCCTCAGGAGTGCGTGCGGACTTGTGGCCCAGAGACGATCGAAATTCGGTGTGTGAGCCTGGCGTACGGCATTGTCGGCCGGGTCTTCGCGCCAGCCCCAGCCATCCAAAATGGCCAGCATCACCGGACGACGTTCTTGCATGAGCTCACCTTCCCCTGTTGAGAAGGTGGTTGTGAGCGATCAGTTTGCGATCGTCAATCGTCACTGTTGGACCTGCCGGGGAGGGGTAGCGGCACTGCCCCGCTGGAAATTACCGTACGAAGGCAACGGGTTAGGTCACCTGCTTGCCCGCTTGCGAATTCGCGATCAGTGCACGCCCACCTGGCCGGCTTCCCAGCCGAGCATCGCCTGCTTCCGGGTGATGCCCCAGTGATAGCCGGTCAGCGCGCCGCCCTTGCCGAGCGCCCGGTGGCAGGGCACCACGAACGACACCGGGTTGCGGCCGACGGCGGCACCGACGGCGCGCGAGGCCTTCGGGTTGCTGATCTTGTTGGCGATATCAGAATAGCAGACCGCGCGGCCCATCGGGATCTTCAGCAGCGTCTCCCACACCCGCACCTCGAAATCTGTGCCGATCAGCACCACGCGCAGCGGCTGGTCCGGCCGCCACAGTTTGGTGTCGAAGATGCGTTGCGCGAGCCCGGCGGTGCCGTCGTGGTCTTCCACATAGGTCGCGTTCGGCCAGCGCCGCTTCATGTCGGCGAATGCTGGCGTCTCTTCGCCGGGATCGGCGAAGGCGAGGCCCGCCAGGCCGCGGCCGCTGGCGATCACGATCGCGGTGCCGAACGGCGAGCCGTGGAATCCGTAGCGCAGCGTCATGCCCGCCCCGCCGT
>DAIMKE010001503.1:0-1570 GCA_036721875.1 Bradyrhizobium sp.
TGTCAGGATCGGCGACCTTGCCCTGCCGCTCCATCGCGTCGAGGTAGTTCATGTAGGCCTGGTAGGCCTTTTCATCGTCGCAGAGCAGACACATCGGAAGACTCTTTTGTTTGACGCGTTTTCTTCACGCGAACCGGTACCCACTTCGCTTGAAAACGCTATGCCCTACTCCACCACCTTCGGCACCAGGAAGAAATGGTTCTGCGTTTCCGGCGCATTCCCTACGATGGCATCGGGAATATCGCCGTCATTGACCACGTCGGCACGCTTCTTCATTTCCATCGGGGTCACCGAGGTCATCGGTTCGACGCCGTCTACGTTCACTTCCGAAAGCTGCTCCACGAAGGCCAGCATGGCGTTAAGTTCGCCCTGAAGGTGCGGAACTTCGGCCTCGGTAACCGCAATCCGCGCCAGTTGCGCGATGCGGCGGACGGTGGCGGCATCAACGGACATATATATAGGCCTCAAACCGGGAATTCGCATCCGCGGTATAGCAGAGGCCGCTTTTGCGCTGCAACCGCGGGAACAGGTCGCTCCACCCGAATATCGGGCTTCAGGGGTCGAAATGCTCCGAGCGGCGCGTGAGCGACCTCACGGGGATTTGTGCCCAGCGCACGGAATCCTCGGCCCAGCCCCCTGACGAAACCATTTTCGCGCCCCACGTAGTCGTCCTGAAACAGTCTGGGGATGTAGTTGCGGCCAAAGCATTGGAGGCCGTGTCATGACACCGATCGAGAACGGCGACGCCGGACCGGAAAGCTGGGATCCCGCCCTCTGGTCAATCGGAACCGTCCTTGGCGCTGCCATCGTCTACCTCGCCTGCCTAAGCTGACAAATGTGAGTAAGTGCAATGCCCGAGACCCAGGCCAAAATCCTCCGGGAAAAGGCAGAAATGTTCGAGCAGCGCGCCGGGAGCGCGACCGATCCCATCTCCCGCCAGCACTACAAGGAGATGGCCGCGCATTATCGATCGCTGGCTGCCGAACATCTGGACGTCAGGCGCGACGAACCTGCGCACCAGGAATAGCTCGGCATTTCCTTTCTACGGACGGCCATCTTGCCGCAGCCCATTAGCGCGGCGCAAAACTGTAGGCCGCGGCCATAGCAGCCCGTAAGGATGCTCCTGGCCCAAGAATTGGAAATCCATATCGGCTGCGCTATCGTATCGCTCGAACTTCGGGGCTGACCGGGCATCCGCTCGCCGCGACAAAGAACAACAATAAAAGCACCCGGGGGCACAGGATGGATTTCATTGAAGCCAATGGCGTTGGACTGCGCTGCGAGCTGAGCGGCGGCGGCGACCGCACGCTCGTGCTGGTTCACGAGATGGGCGGCTCGCTCGAGAGCTGGGACGAGGTCACGCCACGGTTCGCCAAATCGCGCCGGGTCCTGCGCTATGACACCCGAGGTGCCGGATTGTCGCAGAAGGTGCGCGGCGAACTTACCCTCGATACGATGGCTGGCGACATCGCAGCCCTGCTCGATCACTTTGCGATCGCCGGCAAGGTCGCGCTGGCAGGTGTCGCCGTCGGCGGCGCGATCGCGCTGCATTTCGCGGCCCGCTATCCGC
>DAIMKE010001504.1:0-1567 GCA_036721875.1 Bradyrhizobium sp.
ATCTTGTCCGGTTGAACACCATCTCCCGCATGATGCCGTCAGGCCGCGTGGATTTGGAAATTTGGATCCTCGACATCTTCGGCGGAATGCGATCACCGCAGTGCTTCAGACTGATCCAGTTGCAATGAATAGCACTCGCAAGACAATCTTTCCAATGCGGCTGCGTCGAGAATGTTGATCACCCCGCGAGAATAGTGAACGACACCGGCTGCCTGCAACTTGCTCGCGACCTCGGTGATCGAGGTGCGCCGCACTCCCATCAACTCAGCCACCAGTTCTTGCGTCAAAGTGACCGTCTTGGTGCCTGCACGATTCGACGTCTGCAGCAGCCAGCGGCAAAATCGAGCTTCAATCAGGTGGACGGCGTTGCAGGCCGCGGCGATCCTGGTCTGAGAAAAGAGAGATTCGTTGTAGCGCAGACAAAGACTCCGCATGACATCGGAGCGGGCAGCCGCCTTTCGAAAGCGACTCGCCGGCACCCTGGTCGCCTCGAGCGGGAGTTGTACGACGACGCGAACAAACGAGGTAAGAAAGCCGAGACCCGCCATCGCGCCGACGACCCCTTCTTGTCCGGCTGTTGCGATCTCGACGGCGCGGCCGTCCTTCAAGACCGACAGCAGCGACACCACCCCTTTGTGAGGAAAGTAGACGAAATCGATCTCATCGCCAGCCTCGACCAGAACGACGCCTTGCGCGAATGTCTCCCGCGTCATGTAGGGCAGGAGCATCTCGAATTGATCATGCGGTAACGAGGACAGTATCGAGTTGGCCGCATCCAACGGGCGGCCTGCATTGTTCTTCGGCACGGTGCATCCTGCCTGTTCGGACAGGCCGCCTTCCGCAGGGGGGATGGTCACGCTCCGAGGGCACGTTCCGGCGGGAAGAAGCATTATCGAAAGTTTCGACGCGCTTGTCGGTCCGATAACCGTCATACGTCAGCGTAGTCGAAAGGCCTCGGAACGAAGCAGAAAATGACAGGAGTCACCCGCAGCAATTCGCACTATAAGCACGGTACAGGACACATGGAGGTATTTTGCGGAGATGTCGTGGTGATGACGCTGATAGCGCTGCGGCCTCCAATCGCAATGGCGCACCTCGATGCGGCGCGCATCTGCTGGCTGCCGATGGGTGCAAGATCGGCCGTCGGCATGTGAAGACGCTGATGCGACGGATGAGGATAGAAGCACTCAATCGCCGTCCGCACGACAAAGCCCGAGCCGGGCCACAAGATCTACCCGTACCTGCTGCGCGGGAAGGAGATCACACGGCCGAACCAAGTGTGGGCGATGGACATCACCCATATCCCGATGGCGCGCGGCTTCGTCTATCCGGCGGTCGTGCTCGACTGGTTCAGCCGCCGCGTGCTGTCGTGGCGCGTATCGATCACAATGGAGGCGGCGTTCTGCGTCGAGACGCTTCAGGATGCCCTGGCTCGCCACGGCAAGCCGGACGTCTTCGACACGGATCAGGGCTCGCAGTTCACCGGACAGACCTTTACCGGCGTGCTCGCCGATAACGGCATTGCAGCACGCCGGATCAAGCCTACTTCAACCCGCTGCCACTCCGC
>DAIMKE010001505.1:0-1566 GCA_036721875.1 Bradyrhizobium sp.
GCGTGGGCGAGGGCCGCTCATCCAGGGTGTTCACGAGGTCCAGAGCCGGATGCCCGCCGCTCCATTCGAACGGATTGGCGCGTTGTCCTTGCTTCGAGTGATGCTCCGTCATAACCTGTAAAACTTATCATAGGGGTTATGACTCGTCCATCCTGTCGGGAGGCGATGATGTCGGATATTGCCGTCGCTGGGCGCGCCACTGCGGAATATGTCCGTGGTGCGCTCTACGGCCTTGCTGCCGTCAGCATCTGGTCAGGATGGATCGTGGTGGCTCGCCTGGGCCTCAAGACCAGCCTTACGCCATGGGACATCGCGGCGCTTCGTTTTGGCGTGGCCGGCTTGCTACTGCTGCCCTACGTAATGCACAGGGGGCTCGTGCTCGAGCGCCTCGGCTGGGTCGGGCTGGGCGCGATCGTGATCGGCGGCAGCGCTCCTGTTCTGCTGGCGAATGCAGGTCTGCTGTTCGCTCCTGCGGCGCACGCGGGCGCGCTCTTTCCCGGGGTAATGCCGCTGGCGGTGGCGCTTCTCGCAGCGGCTATCTTGCATGAGCCGTTCACCGACTCGAAAAAGATTGGCTTCGTGCTGATCCTGCTCGGCGTTTTTGCCATCGCCTGGGGCACTGGCGACGCAGTCGGGTCCGGTCAGACCGTTGGGCACGTGCTGTTTCTCGGTTCTGCCGTGGCATGGGCCTGTTACACGGTCGCGATGCGTCACGCGCGGCTGGATGGCCTGCATGCGGCGGGAATCACCGCGGTCGGCGCCTTGTTTCTCTACATGCCGGTGTATTTCCTCGTGGAGGGAACCAGTCTCGCGAAAGCGCCATGGGGCGATTTGGCGCTTCAAGCAATCGTGCAGGGGCTTCTGACGGCTATTGCCTCACTTGTTTTCTATGGACGCGCGGTCCGCATTCTCGGCGCCTCTAGCGGTGCCGCGTTCGCCGCGTTGTCGCCAGCGATGACTGCCGTCATGGCAATTCCAATTCTGGGTGAGTGGCCGACGGTAATCGACTGGATTGCCATCGCTGGCATTTCCGTCGGCGTTTACGTCGTGAGCGGAGGCCCGCTGCCACGTCGCAGGGGCTGAACGTGCCGCTAATTTTCCGCGCCAGTTCGCCTGTTTCACGTTACTTTCACCTTGCTTTCGCTTTTGGTTGTGATTTACTCAAATCCGAAAGTAAAATCGCCGAAACGAACAGGCGATCGCTGCCGGGGAACGTTCGTTGGACAGGGTTTTCGATCTCGCCATCATCGGAGGCGGCATCAACGGCTGCGGCATCGCGCGCGATGCGGCGGGTCGGGGTAACTCTGTTTTCTTGTGTGAAATGAATGACTTGGCGAGCGGGACGTCGTCATGGTCGACCAAGCTCGTGCATGGCGGGCTGCGCTATCTCGAATATTACGAGTTTCGGCTGGTGCGCGAGGCGCTGATCGAGCGCGAAATTCTCTGGCAGATCGCGCCCCACATCATCAGGCCATTGCGTTTCGTTTTGCCGCACCACGCTGGCTTGCGCCCGGCCTGGCTGCTGCGGCTGGGGTTGTTCCTGTACGATCATATCGGTGGGCGTAA
>DAIMKE010001506.1:0-1565 GCA_036721875.1 Bradyrhizobium sp.
GTGTTGGTCGGCGCGAACACCGTGAACGGGCCCTTGCTCTCCAGGGTTCCGACGAGACCGGCAGCCTTCACGGCGGCAACCAGCGTGGTGTGGTCCTTCGAGTTGACGGCGTTCTGAACGATGTTCTTGGAGGGGAACATCGCCGCACCTCCGACCATCACGGTCTTTTCTTCCGCGCGGGCCGGCGCGGTGATGGTGGCGGTGAGGGCCAGGACGCTGAAGGCGGCGGACAGAAGTGCAATACGCTTCGACATGGAATATTCTCCCAAAGATGGCGGTGGCCGGCGGGTATCCGCCGGTGACGAACGACGCTGGTCGAGTGACCGGTTGATTTCGTCGTCGTTGGCCGAGCTACGGGGGGTTTTTCGGCCGGTTTCGGGAAATAAATTATCGTGATGGTTGAAACTATTGCGGGGGCTGGCCGTGTAGTGCCCACCCGTGCGATGGCGGAGGAAGGCGACAGGCTCCTGAAGACGCAGCGCAAGTTGATGGCCTAGTATGGCTGGAGACCTTGCAATACCTGGGAGACGACGCATGAAGAACCCGATCTTCGCCGAGGGCGCCGCTTATGTCAGGGGGCGCTTCGTCCCGATCGGCGAGGCCGTGCTGCCCGTCACCGATTGGGGTTTTACGCGGTCCGATGTCGTCTACGACGTCGTGCATGTGTTCAAGGGCGGCTTCTTCCGGCTTGCCGACCATCTCGATCGTTTCGAGCGCTCGATGGCGAAGCGCCGGATCCGGCCACCGGAAGACCGCGCCGCGATCGAGGCGATCCTGCATCGCTGCGTGGCACTGACCGGTCTCATCGACGCCTATGTCGCGATGGTGGCCTCGCGCGGACGGCCGCGCGTTGCGGGATCACGCCGGCCGGCCGATTGCGAAAACCACCTGATCGCCTACGCGCTGCCCTGGATCGATGTCGTTCCCAAAGACGTACAGGCGCGCGGAGCCCATGTCTTCATCGCCTCGACGCCGCGTGTGCCCGACGCCTCGGTCGATCCCACGGTCAAGAACTATCAGTGGAACGACCTGACCTCCGGCCTCATGGAAGCGCACGACGCCGATTTCGATACGGCGGTGCTGTGCGACGCAGAGGGCTTCCTGACGGAAGGGCCGGGCTTCAACATCTTCGTCGTGAAGGACGGAAGGGTGACGACGCCGGATCGCGGCAGCCTGCACGGCATCACGCGCCGATCGGTGCTGGAGCTCTGCGCCGAACTCGGCATCGAGGCTGCGGTCGAACCTATACCCCGATCGGCGCTCGATCACGCCGACGAAGTCTTCCTGGCGACGACGGCCGGCGGCGTCATGCCCGCGTCGCGCATCGGCACACGCATCCTCGGCAACGACCGGCCCGGGCCGATCTCAATGCTGCTCAAGGATACCTACTGGCGCAAGCACGAGGAGGGCTGGCACCGGACGCCGGTGCGTCCGCTGGAGGCTGATGCCGCGGAATGAATTATCTTGATCGTGATACTTTTGAGAGCACGAGCCGTGGCCCTCCTCTCTCGTCGTCCCGGCGAAGGCCGGCAACTGTTATGTTGCAGGGGCCAATTTATATGGTT
>DAIMKE010001507.1:0-1562 GCA_036721875.1 Bradyrhizobium sp.
GCTTGATCCTGCCCTGTTCGACCAGTTGCAGGGCTGCGACTGACGTCAGCAGTTTGGTCATCGATGCGATGCTGAACACCGTGTCGGCCGACATGCTTGTGCGTGCGCCGACGCTTCGCACGCCGAATGCGCCCTGGTAGATCACGGAATGATCCGTCCCGGCCATGGCGACGAGACCCGGCACATCAGCCGCATCCACCCGCGCCTGCAGGGCGGCTTCCATCTCGTCGTTGCGGGATTGCAGGCGGAGCGGCGCGGCAAGGCTCGCGGCGCCCGGGACCAGGCCGGCAGCAGCGGCGGCTGCCGTGCGCAACAAGGCCTCGCGCCGACTGAACCGTAGTGTCATCGCGCTCCTCCAGCGGCCTGCGAAAGCTAGCCGCGACGAACGGACAGCATTCCCTTCAGTTTCTCTACCGCACTGTCGGGCGTGGTGAGCACCGGCCGCCCGGTCGCTTCAGCGACCTGTTCCGCTGCCGGCGCCATGCTGTATTGCGCGAGCGCGATCAGGTCGCAATCGCATAAGGACTTCGACGCCTCGACGACCAGCCGGTCATGTGTCGCGCGATCGCCGCGGTCGAGTGCGGCCAGTGCGCCCTCCGCCAGTTTCGGGACGATCTGGACGGAAGAAGGAAACTCCGGCGGCATCGAGACGAGCGTCGGCGGGAATGTCGACAGCAAGCCGACCTTTCGGCCGCGGGCAACGGCCTGCTCGATCATGGCTTCATTGG
The DNA here is from genome assembly GCA_036721875.1 of Bradyrhizobium sp. Classification (GTDB taxonomy): domain Bacteria; phylum Pseudomonadota; class Alphaproteobacteria; order Rhizobiales; family Xanthobacteraceae; genus Bradyrhizobium. Next base: position 729 of record DAIMKE010001507.1, read on the forward strand.
GCTTGAGCACCGGCATCGACGCGTGCGCGCGGGCAACCGCTTCGATGCAGGGGCCGAACGCCGAACACGTGAACAGGATGGCATCCGAACCGGTGCTTGCCGCATAGCGCCCGAGCGCAAGGAAACGCTCGGTCATGGCGTCGGACAGCCCACCGTCCTGCGCGAGATCGGCCGACAGGCTGTCATCGAGCAAATTCATCAGGCGCGCGTCCGGCCAAAGCCGGGCGAACGAGGCCTCGATCGGCACAATCGAATGTTTCAGGGCGTGGACGAGCGTGATGCGCATGCTGGCCAGTGTGGCCGCGGTGCGTGTGGTGTCAACCCATTACGCCGCGGCTACGCCTGCCGCCTACGCCGCCTTGATGCGGGCGAGGAACCGGCCGACCTCGTTGCTGAGCGCTTCCGACTCCGCCGCCAGGCCGTCGGAGGACTGCAGCACGTCTGTCGCGGTTTCGCCGGTCTGGTTGGCCGCGTTCGAGACGCCGACGATGTTGTTGGAGACGTTCTGCGTTCCCGAGGCCGCCTGCTGGATATTGCGTGCGATCTCCGCGGTTGCCGCGCCCTGCTCCTCGACGGCAGCAGCAACTGTCGTGGCGATCTCGGACATCTTGTCGATGATCTGGCCGATGCCCTTGATGGTATCGACCGCTTCCTGGGTCGAGCCCTGGATGGCGGTGACCTGCGCGGTAATGCCTTCGGTGGCACGCGCGGTCTGGGTCGCGAGGCTCTTGACCTCGGAGGCGACGACGGCAAAACCCTTTCCGGCCTCGCCGGCGCGCGCGGCTTCGATGGTGGCGTTCAGCGCCAGCAGGTTGGTCTGCGAGGCGATGGTCT
>DAIMKE010001508.1:0-1556 GCA_036721875.1 Bradyrhizobium sp.
GTGGAGCCCCAATGCGGTTCCGCCAGGAACGAAAAATCCAGGCGCGGCAGAATGACCAACGACATCAGGAGATTGACGCTCACGACGACAACCAGCGGCAGCACGGCAATGGCAATGGGAACCGGGGTTTCGCCGTGACGGCCGTGGCCGATCTCCGCGGGATCGAATTCGCGCGCGGTGGTCGCCCGCTCCCGGATGATCTGATCATCGGCGGCCACGCGCGGGGAGATATCGGCACCACCGCCATAGCCCTCGTCCGCCCGCCGAGCAGCGGCTTCGCAACGGGCGAGCCACCATAATCCAAACCCCAGCATGATCGCCGAGGCGATCACGCCGAGACCGGGCGCGGCGAACGGCGTGGTGCCGAAGAACGGCATCGGAATCGCATTCTGAATGGCTGGCGTGCCGGGGAACGCCGTCATCGTGAACGTCGAGGTGCCAAGCGCGATCGCCGCCGGCATCAGCCGCCGCGGAATGTCGGCGGCCTGAAACAACGCCTGGGCCATCGGCGCCAGTACAAAAAAGGCAACGAACAGGCTGACACCGCCATACGTCACCAATGCACCTGCGAGCACCACCGCCAAGATGGCGCGGCGCGGACCCAGCCGCTCGGTCATGAAGCGCGCGATGGCGGTGACCGAGCCGCTGTCATCCATCAGCTTGCCGAACAGCGCGCCAAGCAGGAACAGCGGGAAGAACTGCGCCAGGAACTGCGCCGCGCTGCCCATGAAGGTCTGCGTCCAATGAGCAAGCAGCGGCTCCCGCGAAACAGCGGCCGCGATCAGTGCCGCCGCGGGCGCCAGCAGCAGCACGCTCCATCCGCGAAAAGCCAGCCAGACAAGCAGCCCCAGCGCAAGGAGAATGCCCAGAAGTCCCATGGCATCAGACCTGTTCCAGGAGGACGTCCAGATTGATGGTGGACTGTTTTCCGACATTCCCGCCATGCTTGGCCAGGAAGTCTTCCGCGCAGCGTCGGCCTTCGACTTTCAGCATGGTTAGAAAGTCCCATTCTGCGTTGAATTTGGATGATGCGCCAAGCTTGTCCAGGACTGCACTGGAGATGAGGTGAATCCTCATGCGGGCCCATAGGGCCCCCTCGCCCTTGCCGACGTCAGCCACCTGGCGCAACAGCGCGATCATGCGCAACTCCTTCAGCAGCGTGGCGTTGAATGAAACCTCGTTCAAGCGATCGAGAATATCGCGCGCCGAGCGCGGCGTACCCTGGCGTTCAACAGGGTTGACCGCGACCAGCAGCGTATCGTGCGATTCGCACTCGCGCACCAATGGGGTGATCGTCGGATTGCCCGAGTAGCCGCCATCCCAATAAGCTTCGCCGTCGATCTCGATGGCCTGAAACAGCGTCGGCAGGCAGGCGGACGCCAGCAGTCCATCCGGCGTGAGCTCGTTGTTTCGGAACACGCGGCCGCGACCGGTGCGGACGTTGGTGGCGGTCACGAACAGACGGATCCTGGATTTCGCCGCCCGCTCGAAATCGACGCACTCGGCCAATATATCGCGTAACGGGTTGGCGCCTTGCGGGTTCAGGTCGTAAGGCG
>DAIMKE010001509.1:0-1555 GCA_036721875.1 Bradyrhizobium sp.
TCGCCACCTGCCTTTTCGATGCCCAAGCGGGCGGTTGCCGCCAAATCTGCCGCGCTCACCTCGCCGTTTCGAACCAATTCGGCGAGCCCCAATCCGTCGTACTTTGCGTATTCGTCGAGCTTCATCTTGTCTCCTGACATGACTCGCGTTTCGAGAGCCTCGATCAGGAAAGCGGCATTGCAGATGGTTCACCATCGACCAGATGTTCCACCCCTGCGTGGTCGTGGCGGCGCCGGGGCGCGCGAACCAGCTACGAGGAGCGGGGGCGGCTGGTGAGATGCAGGAGCGCAACCTTGTTGCTCACGCCCAGCTTGTCGTAGATCGCGCGAAGATGGTGCCGCACTGTATAGGGCGAGCAGCCGAGGAATACCGCGATCTCCTTGTAGGAACGGCCCTCGCGATACAAGTCCACGATTTCCGTCTCGCGCGGCGACAGGCGGCCCGTTGCGTCGCGGGGACGGATGCGAAGCACGGCCAGGCCATGGTGGGGGGCGGCATCGACGCTCAAGGCCCGGCCGTCATATCTGTGACCGGCGTTCATCGCGTCGCGCAGCAGGCGGGGCAACTCCGGTCCTCGCCAGCGCGGCCATTCAAGGCTCATCAACGAGCCAAATGTTGCGTCACTCGCATGTAGCAGGCCGTGCTGATCGGCAACGGCAAAGCCCTCTTGAAGAACGTCCGAGCGGGTCTTCAGGCCTTCGACATGGTGCAGCCGGTTCGCATGCCACGCAGCCGCGACGTGCGGCATGATGATCTCCTGAAAGGACCGGTCGGCGTGGCCAAATCCGGGGGCATCAGCCGGCCGATAAAGTGACAGGAAGGCGAACAAGCAAGGGATGGGTGTGGCGACCGCGATGGACATTGCGCTGGCGATGTCGAATCGTTTGCCCAGGGCGACAAATTCGGCATGGCCCATGCCCGTCGCACTCATGCTGGCCGCGACGCCGGGCGTGGCAACCACCTTTGCCGCCAGTGCATCCTTGTGCTTGACGATCTCCCAGTCACGTACAAAGTCGTGCGGCAAAACGTCGACGAAAGAACTGTGCAGCGTCAGCGCCCCGCACGGCTGCGCCCGCAGCATGCCCCAATAGGCAGACCGAAACGGCAAATGGTCGCGCAGCCGCAAAAGCGTGGCTTCCTGAAAGCGGTCGAGCGGCAGCGAGCGCGCCAATGCGTAAAGTTCAAGCAGGAAGGCGCTGGTACGTCGGGCGAGGCTGATTCCCAGTCGATCACGGACAGTCATGTCAGTCGTACACAGGCCCGAGCGGCCGATCCGTGTGCCGGGAAGTGGATAGCAGCTCGTTGGTCAAAGCGATGCACTTTATCACACGGCCGTCCGGATTACACAGCGGTCCAGGGTACTGTCTTAAGCTTCGATCGTCGCCAGTGGCGCAATGAAGCAATTTGGATGCCAATGGCGGAGGATGGCTGGGTTCGGACGCTTCGGGCACCCCAGGCTAAGGATCAGTGCGAACAAAAAAAGGACGTCCGCCAAGCCTGAAGCGAACCGTTTTCGTCCTGGCAGCGACAAAGCGGAACGGTGGGGTGTCAGGGT
>DAIMKE010001510.1:0-1555 GCA_036721875.1 Bradyrhizobium sp.
CGCCATGAAGCGCGAACGCCTGCGCGACGAAATTGTACTGGCCGCCGACGCCGCTCACGACCTGGCCGTTCTCGAGCCCGTCGGAAATCGCAGCACCCATCAGGGTTGCCATCATCGCGGTGTTGACGAAGCGCGCATCCACGCGGGCGCGGCGCTTGCTATCCTCGTCGCCATAGAGCTGGTTGGTGAATGATACCGGCATCATCTGGATTTGCGCCAGTTGCCCGGCCGGCATCTCGCGCAGCGCGCGATAGAGCGACTTCGGCCCCACGAAGAATGCGCCGTGCAGCGTCACGCCATCGACTTCGCGCTTGAGGATTCCAGCATCGATCAGGCCGAGAAACGCCTCGATCAGCATTTCGCTGACGCCGTATATTCCCTTCTCGAACGGTCCGGTTTCCGGCGGCGATCCCTGTGCGGCTGCGGGCGCGAGCCGCTTCATGATGGCGTTGAATTGTCCGTTGTCGCGATGACGAACTATCAACCCCTGCGCCAGCGCGTCGCCGACCTGACCGATGCCGATCTGCAGCGTGCCGCCATCGGGCACGAGGCTGGCTGCATGAAGTCCGATCGCGTATCGGCTGTCGCTCACCGGCTCGGCCGGCGGCGCGAACAGCGGGAAATCAGTCTTCGGGCTTTCGAGCACCGCGGAAAATTCATCCGCCGCCAGATCTCCGGGGCCGGGCATGAACGGCAGTTCGGAATTCACTTGCCCGATCAGCCTGAACGACGCGCGGCCTTCGCGGCGGGCGCGCAGGATGTCGAGCGTGGTGTCGGTGTTGCAGCTCAGGCTGTAGCGCGGCACACCGTCGACGACACGCTTCGCCACCAGTTGAGTGACGACGTTCAGTCCGCGCGTCAGCAGATAATCGGCCGCGTGGGTATAGTTGGCCGAAATGTAGTGCTGCTGCGCGTACGGCACCTGCAGCCATTTGCCGGCCAGGAAGAAAAACTCGATCACGCTGATGTTCGGCGGCAATTCGCCTTTATGCAGCGCGGTGGCATAGGTCAGATCGGGATAGCCGCCGAACAGCCGGTCGATCACCGGACCGATGAAGCGCTTTTCAAGCAGGCTCGAGGGTCTCGGCTTTTCCAGCGTCAGCGCAGAAAACAACGTCAGGTTGATCGTGCGGTCGGCTACGGCGCGGGTGTACAGCGCATTGACGACGTGGTTGGCCTTGCCGAGCCCGAGCGGCAATCCGACCATGAGCCTGGTTCCGACATCGCGGATGATATCCTCCGCGATCGCTTCGGGATCGGAAAACAACTTCGGCATCGCGTACGGACCCGGGCACAGCTGAACAGCCTACTGCCCTGGAATCGGACGGCAGCCACGCGACAGCTATACCGCATTTACCGCCAACATTCGTCTGTGACGAACCGGCAACAGCCAAGCACCGAGTTCACCGAATCGCGGTAACTGTTGTCGCGCGGCGGTTTGCCTGTGGCGGCGACGCCCCCTAAACAGTAGACGTGTGACATCGTCGGCGGGGGCGGACGGGTGGGCATGATCCGGAGATGGAGCACTGGTGGCTCCGCAAGGATCATGCCCCAA
>DAIMKE010001511.1:0-1554 GCA_036721875.1 Bradyrhizobium sp.
CCTTCTTCCGGCTCGCCCGCCTCTACGAGGAGCGCTACGCCAAGGGCCGGGCGATGACGGCGGAGGCGGCCGAGCACATCTCCGATCTGGAGTTCACCGAATCCTACCGCGTACCGTTCCAGTACAGCCGCCTGGTCCGCGAGAATCTCGGCACCGGCGCCTTCATGGAATCTTCCGCCGGCGTCAATGTCACCGATGTCGACGGCAATGTGTTCTACGACCTCACGGGATCGTACGGCGTCAACATCTTCGGCAACGACTTCTACAAGGAATGCATCGCGGCGGCCGAGACGCGCGCCCGTGCGCTCGGCCCGGTGCTCGGCCCCTATCATCCCGTTATCACCGACAATGTACGGCGGCTGTGCGAGATATCCGGGCTCGACGAAGTCTCGTTCCACATGTCCGGCACCGAAGCCGTCATGCAGGCGGTGCGGCTGGCGCGCTACCACACCCGGCGATCTCATCTGGTCCGCTTTGCCGGCGCCTATCACGGCTGGTGGGGCGACGTACAGCCCGGCGTCGGCAATCCCGTTTCGCCGCACGAGACCTACACGCTGGCCGACATGTCGGAGAAAACCCTGCACGTGCTGCGAACGCGCAAGGACATCGCCTGCGTGCTGGTCAATCCGCTGCAGGCGCTGCATCCGAACGCCAACGCGCCCGGCGATTCCGCGCTCGTCGACAGTTCGCGTAAAGCGGCCTTCGACCGCGAGGCCTATGGCGCATGGCTGAAGAAGCTGCGCGACGTCTGCACCGAACGCGGCATCGTGCTGATCTTCGACGAAGTGTTCGTCGGCTTCCGCCTCGCCGCCGGCGGCGCGCAGGAATATTTCGGCGTTCGCGCCGACATGGTGACCTACGGCAAGAGCCTCGCCGGCGGACTTCCCGTCGGTGTGGTCTGCGGCCGCAAGGATTTGATGCGCCGCTTCCGCGACGACCGGCCCGCCGACGTCTGCTTTGCCCGCGGCACCTTCAATTCGCATCCCTACGTGATGACGTCGATGGATGAATTCCTCAGCCGCCTCGCCAGCCCGAACTTCAACGCGATCTATCAGGGGCTCGACGAGACCTGGAACGGACGCGCCAGGGCATTGAACGAACGCCTGGCCGCAAACGATCTGCCGGTCCGCGTCAGCAACCTGTCCTCGATCTGGATGGTGCAATATACCGAGCCGTCCCGCTACAACTGGATGCTTCAGTATTACCTGCGCGCCGAAGGCCTGGCGTTGAGCTGGGTCGGAACCGGACGCCTGATCTTCAGCCTGAACTACACCGACGCCGACTTCGGCGAAGTCGCCGACCGCTTCGTCGCCGCCTGCGAGAAGATGAAGCGCGACGGCTGGTGGTGGCAGGACGCTGCGCTGACCAACAAGAACATCAAGCGGCGGATACTGAAAGAGATGGTAGCCAGGAAGCTCGGCCGCTGAGGGCGCTGTATCCCCTGCCGTCATGGCCTGGCTCGTCCCGGCCATCCACATTTTGTCTGCTGCCGACATTGCCAGGCTGGCCTCTTTCGTCATTGCGAGGAGCGAAGCGACGAAGCAATCCATCTAT
>DAIMKE010001512.1:0-1551 GCA_036721875.1 Bradyrhizobium sp.
CGATTCGACTACTGCGCGCCCCCCGTTAGAGACCGCGCCGCAGCTGAGGTCCATTGGCCGTTGATCTCGTTTTGGCTCCTTTGGATCATCAGGTTCAGCGGTTGAGCGCCCGAGTTGTCTGAGCCGATTTTGCACGCTGGAAAAAGTTCTCGTTAAGATCGCAGCGATAGCTGCCGAGTTATAGCCCTTCTCGGCCAAAGCAACGAGACGCGCCTCCTCGTCAGGCGACCATCGTCGGCCAGCACGTGCCCTATTGGGCTTGTTATCGCGTTGAACCTTAGCCGGCATATCTCCTCGCAGGAACATCGGGATGCGAATCAGCGAAAGCTGTTTTACGATAACGACATTCCCAAAAATTCAGCGCGTGATACAATGGATTGAGGCATGCAGGAGCTATAATTCTGCACAGGGGCGATAAGTGGAGTTTCTGCCTGACAGCGGGCACGCTATGCCTGCGAATCGGGAGCGGCAATGGGCAGAAGAACGCGCCGGAACCACGCACCGGCCTTCAAGGCGAAGGTGGCGCTGGCCGCCGTGAAGGGCGATCGAACGCTGGCTCAGCCTGCCGAGCAGTTCGACGTCCACCCCAATTAGATCGCGGCGTGGAAGGCTCAGCTTGAAAGCAAGGCTGCCGATGTGTTCGGTTCTGGCGGAGGCAACAGAATGAGCGAGCCTGCCGTGGACGTGAAAGCGCTGCACGCCAAGATCGGGGAGCTGACGATGCCCTCGAGTCATGTGAGCTATCTACGCCAGTGAGATCGATACCACACTGTCCGACGTCGAAGGCCTTACGAGCTTGTCACGATTCAGGCCCGCAAGCCGTCATGCCGAAGGATCTTGACCGGATCGCCGCGGCGACCGCGGAAGATGTTGAGATTTAGCATGAGGATCGCGCTTGAGGTTCTCCTGAACTGCCAGCACCAGGCTTTGCATGCCGCGGCGCATGTCCCTGTGGCCGATTGCGATCCAGACCCTGCGCCGCTGGGAAGCGGGATCATCGCGTTCGTCCGTCCGCCAAGGCCGCGATAGCCGCCTTCACTGTTCACGCATTGACTGCGCCGTGATCCGCATACGAGCTCCAAGAGCAAAACTCGATCTCAATTGCGCCGCTACTCGCTGGCCTGATCGGATCAGGCGTCACCTCTGGATCTGGGACCAACTTTGCTGAGACGAAGCCAATTGTGTGCCGGAGGCATCCTTGGGACACGAGCGCTACCACTGTGCCATGGGCAAGTTCAGAAATGTAAAGCTTGACAATAAGCCGCAATTTAAAGGTAAGCGTCGTTCCGCTCCCACCTTCTCGCGGCACATGGGATAGGCGAGTTTCACGATCTCTTTGAAGGGATCGGCTTGTGTCTATGCTTGACCATACGCTTAAGTCGGACGTGACGGCGCGCCGGCTGGAAGTGATCACGGATGTGCGCCCGTTTAGTGGGGATCGTCAGAACCTGTTGGGCGACGCCGAAGGAGGCGGGATCGGCGGCGGCGACGTGATGGAAGAAGGATCGGATCGCGGCAAGCCGGGCCTTGCGCGTTGCGACGGAGTTGTTC
>DAIMKE010001513.1:0-1550 GCA_036721875.1 Bradyrhizobium sp.
GTGTCGACTCCGGAACTGATCGGGTGCGCGAAATCGAACTGGCCTCGCAGTCTGGTTTGCGGAGCTTGGTGATCGATCATCATTTGCCGAAGGGAGGCAGGGCGGAGGCGTCCTGCCCGACCGTTCTCATAAATGGTCATTTCTCCGCCGATCCGATGCTGGCGAAGCTTTGTGCGGCTGGACAGTCCTACGCGATTGCGTCGGCAGTGTTCGATCGGTTGGAGGCCTCTCTTGAGGTCGCCGTTCGATCCTCAGTTCGGCAGCACCTTCTCCAGTACGCGATGGTCGGGACCATCTCGGACATGATGGACATCGGGCCCGGCTTCAATCGCGCGATCGTCACCGCGGGCCTGGATGAACTCCGATCTGATCCTGTTCCAAGTTTGCGTGCGCTGATGGGGGCTCTTTTCAAGGGCGCGGATGAGAAAATTGGAACCTCGACGATCTCGTTTGGCGTTGGCCCCGCGATCAACAGTGCTGGTCGCTTCTCTTCCCCCGAAATTGCGATCGGCTTGCTCATGTCCGATGCGCCTGGTGATGCGGAGGTTTTCGCCGCGCGCCTTGTAGAACTCAACGATGGCAGAAGGCAGCTCCAGAGTGCCATGTTCGACGAGGCCATGGGCGCCGTCGATCGCGTCCGCCCGATCGCAGCGTACGTCGGCGAGGAATGGGAGAAAGGGCTGGTTGGGCTGGTTGCCAGCGGAATGGTCGATGCGTTGCAGGTGCCGGCGCTGGCCGCAACTCGGATCGGCGATGTCATCCATGGTTCGGGCCGGAGCGTCCCGGGCTTCGATCTCGGCCGGGCCGTTATTGCGGCGGTTCAGGCCGGCATCCTCCTGGGCGGCGGCGGTCATGCTGCAGCCTGCGGGTTCCAGTGTGCTCCCGAGCTGTGGGAGAGCTTCCGCCTGTTCCTCGAGGAGGATGTTTTGCGGGCTGATCACGGCGCGACGAGCCATGTTGATATGGTCATCGACGTGGCGGCGTTGAACGTCGATGAAATTGGCGCGTTCTCGGGCCTAGCCCCGTACGGACAAGGATGGCCGCAGCCGGTGATCGGTATCCCGTGCACGCTCTACGAGGTGGCAGTCATCGGGAAAAATAAGGACACCATTCGCGTGAACGCTGGCTTCAAGGGCGTTGCGTTTCGCGCCAGTCACAATGGGCTGATGAAGCTTCTTGAGAGCCGAGGGCGGAAGGCAATCGTCATTGGCGAGCCTGTCATTTCCGAATTTGGCGGATCGCTGAGTGCTGAGATGAGGATACGTGATGTTGTCGTTCTCTAGTGCCGTTCGCCTAGCGGCGACGGTTGCGCTTCTACAGATCGCGACAGCAGCGCAGACGAATGCCCAGATGGCACAGGATGCCCTCATTGACCCAGAGGGCGCAAAGCTCGCGGCGTCGTTGGTTCCCATCTACGAGTCTCTGGCTCACCACCGGCTTTTCGCTCTGCCGCAAGGGAGCGCGCCCGAGTACGGCCGGCCGATCACGGATCTGACACGCGACGACGTTTGTGGATGCTATTTTGCGGATGACGGCGGCGCCGTAAATGC
>DAIMKE010001514.1:0-1550 GCA_036721875.1 Bradyrhizobium sp.
CGGTGCAGACCTGGACGCTGTTCGACAAGGTGCGGCTGACCTACAACGACAACGTCCAGACCTTCGACCTGCACATGCCGACCTGGCCTTTCTTTCTCGTCGCCTGGATCGGCGACGTCTGCGCCGTGCTGCTGATCGCGATCCGTACGTACCGGCTCATCTTCCACCCCGAAGACATGCAAGAACCGAAGATCAAGGTGACGGAGTGACCATGAGTACCGACGCCGTCGCCGTCATCGGCTTCGTATCGCTGTTCGTCCTGATGCTGCTTCGCGTGCCCGTCGGCATGGCGATGGGCCTCGTCGGCGTGACCGGCTTCAGCTACCTCGTCGGTTCGACGCCGGCGCTGAAGATGGTGGGCCAGGTCACCATGCGCACGGTGACCGACTACACGTTCGGCGTCATCCCGATGTTCCTGCTGATGGGCTCCTTCGTCAGCAATTCCGGCATGAGCCGCGAGCTGTTCCGCGCCGCCAACGGCTTCGTCGGCCATTTGCGCGGCGGGCTCGGCATCGCCACCGTCGGCGCCTGCGGCGGCTTTGCCGCGATCTGCGGCTCATCGGTCGCGACCGCCGCGACCTTCTCCGCCGTCGCCTATCCCGAGATGCGCCGGTTCGGCTATCCGCAGTCCTTCGCCACCGGCGTGATCGCGGCCGGCGGCACGCTGGGCGCAATGCTGCCGCCTTCCACCGTGCTCGCGGTCTATGGCATCATCACCGAGCAGGACATCGGAAAACTCTTCATCGCCGGCATCATTCCCGGCCTTCTGGCGATGACCATGTACATGATCACGATCTTCCTGATCGGCCATTTCCGCCCCGATTTCCTGCCCAAGGGCAAGGCGACATCGTGGCGCGAACGCTTTGCCGGACTGAAGGACATCTGGGCGCCGGTGCTGCTGTTCATCTTCGTGATCGGCGGCCTCTACGGCCTGCCCTTCCTGCCGCGCTTCACCCCGACGGAAGCCGGCGGCGTCGGTGCCACCGGCGCCTTCATCATCGGCGTGCTGACGGGCCGGCTCGACCGCGAGAAGGTGCTGGCCTCGCTGCTGCAGGCAACGCGCACCGCGGCCGCGGTGTTCACCGTGCTGATCGGCGCCCTGATCTTCGGCTACTTCCTGACGATGACGCAGACGCCGCAGAAGGTCACGGAATTCCTCACCGGCCTCGGCCTCGGCCCCTACGGCGTGCTCGCGCTGATCATGGTGATGTATCTTGTGCTCGGCTGCCTGATGGACGCCATGGCCATGATCATCCTGACCGTGCCGATCATCTTTCCCGTGATCATGCATCTCGGCTTCGACCCGATCTGGTTCGGCGTCATCATCGTGATGACCGTCGAGCTCGGCCTGATCCATCCGCCGGTGGGCATGAACGTCTTCGTCATAAAAAGCGTGGTGAAGGACGTCTCCTTCACCACCATCTTCAAGGGCGTGATCCCGTTCGTGGCGACCGACCTCGTGCGCCTCGTGATCCTGATCGCCTTCCCGCTGCTGGCGACCTGGCTGCCGACGCGGATGTTGGCGAACTAGGAAATGCAAAGCGCCACGC
>DAIMKE010001515.1:0-1544 GCA_036721875.1 Bradyrhizobium sp.
TGACAGATTGATGACAGCGAGGGGCCTGATCGCCCGCTTCACCCAGCAGGAGGACCTCAATTTCCTCCTCACCAACCGGATTCCGCGGGCGGCGCTGACGCGGTTCATGGGCTGGTTCAGCAAGATCGAGAATCCGCTGGTGCGCGATTTCTCGATTGGCTGCTGGCGGCTGTTTTCCGATCTCGATTTGTCCGAAGCGAAAAAGGCCGAGTTCAAAAGCCTGCACGATTGCTTTACGCGCGAGCTTCGTCCGGGCTTGCGGCCGGCCGATCCCGATCCGTCCGTCGTGTGCAGTCCCTCCGACGGCATCGTCGGCGCCTTCGGCAGGATCGCCGACACCGAACTGTTCCAGATCAAGGGCGCGCCGTATGCGCTGCTCGATTTGCTCGGCGATCCCGCGCTGGTGGAACAACACCGCAACGGCAAATTCCTCACGCTGCGCCTGACGTCGAGCATGTATCACCGCTTTCACGCGCCGTATGACGTCAGGATCGAGCGGGTGACGTTCATCCATGGCGACGTCTGGAACGTCAATCCGATCGCGCTGAAGCGGGTCGAGCGCCTGTTCTGCAAGAACGAGCGCGCGGTGCTGCAAACACGCCTGCCATCGGGCGAGGCGCTGACGCTGGTGCCGGTCGCCGCCATTCTGGTGGCGAGCATCCGGCTGCATTTCCTCGATGTCACGCTCAATGCGCAGAGCAGGGGGCCGACCGTGTTCCCGTGCGATGCCGATGTGCGCAAGGGCGACGAACTGGGCTGGTTCGAGCATGGCTCGACCATCATCGTGCTGGCGCCGGAACATTTCGAATTCGCCGATCATGTCGCGGACGGCGCGCGCATCCGCGCCGGCGAACCGCTGTTGCGGAAACCGTAATCCCGATCTCGATTTCGCGGCCGCTTGTCTTTATATGGTCGCCGGATTCGAATCAGGGAAAGCGAGATGGCGCGAGCGCCTGTTTTGGCGGCGGGAGGCATTGTGCTGCGGCAGGCGAAGACGCCGCTGGTCGCCGTGGTGCGCCTGCGCAAGCGCAATGAATGGGTATTGCCGAAGGGCAAGCTCGACGACGGCGAGACGCCGCGTGCGGCCGCCGAGCGCGAGGTGATGGAGGAAACCGGGCACGATGTCTTCGTGCACGAGTTTCTCGGCACGCTGGTCTACGAGGCCCGCGGCGGTTCGAAGGTGGTGCATTACTGGCGCATGGAAGCGCGCGGCGATGCGGTTCACGAACTGATGCGGGATGTGAGGGCGGTGGACTGGCTGCCGCTGGGCGATGCCGTCGATCGGCTGTCGCGCGGCTATGAGCGCGCATTCCTTGAAAATGTCGGTCCGATTGCACTGGCGGCGGCCCGCAAAGCGCGTGCGAGACCACCTGCGCCCGCGAAGCGGCGGACGCTGCGGAGTGCCGATATCGTGCCTCCTCCGGCCGATACGCCCACGCTTGCGCCGCCGCCACCCGATCAGCCCGCACCGCCGCTTGTGCAGGATGACGAGGCGGCAGCGACGATCGATGCGACCGCGGTCGCATCGATCGTCGCTGCCGCCT
>DAIMKE010001516.1:0-1540 GCA_036721875.1 Bradyrhizobium sp.
TACGAGAGCGGAACGAAATAGGCTATGTCGATCCGGCCGAAACGCATTGCCTCGATCATCGACGAGTAGTCTGTTGTCACAACCAGATCGACCTTCTTGCCCAGTTCCTTCTCGAGGTAGTCCTTGAGCGGTTGATTGCGCTTGATCAACTCGGACGCATTCTCATCCGGTAACAGTGCGACCTTTAAAGTCTCTGGATTCGGATTGGCGGCGTGGGCTGGCGCTGCCAGCCCCATGGCAAGGGCGGCAGCAATGGCAAATTTCAGCAGGCGGTTCATAGGGACATCTCCATCTCAGGCGTAAACGGTGGCTGGGCGTAGGCGGGGTTACTCGTCCGGCTGGGTGCGATTGGCTCACGGCGGTGCCCGGCGTATATCGCGGCGAAATTGTCGTCATTGAGCTCATCAGGAGCGCCGTCAAACACAACATGTGCACCGGCAAGGCCAATGATCCGGTCTGCAAAGCGCTGCGCGTATTCCAGCTGGTGCAGCGACACGATGGCGGTGATGCCGTCTTCTTTGCACACCTGGCGAAGCAGTTCGAGGATCTTCTCCGAGGTGGCGGGATCGAGGCTGGCGACAGGCTCGTCGGCCAGAATGATGTTGGGCTGCTGCGCCAGCGCGCGGGCAATCCCGACACGCTGCTTCTGGCCGCCAGAGAGCTGATCGACACGCGTCATGGATTTGTCGGCCAGACCGACGCGCTCGAGGCAGTGGAGAGCCAGTTCCAGGTCCGCGCGGGGCAGCGGGAAGAAACTGCGCAAGGTATTGTGATAGCCGAGTCGGCCGGTGAGGACGTTGGCGAGGGCCGTATGTCGCTCGATCAGCTGATGGTGCTGGAAAATGAGTGCCGTTCGGCGCCGGTGCTGGCGGAGTGCGCCGGTCGGGCCAAGGACACCGAAATCCGATGAGACAATCTCGCCGGAGGTAGGTTTAACAAGGAGGTTCAGGGAGCGCAAAAGTGTCGATTTCCCCGCACCCGACAGGCCGAGTAAAACGGAGAACTCGCGCTGGAAGAAATCGAGGGTGGTCGATCTGAGCGCCACCACTCCGCCTGAATAGGTCACACCGACATTTCTGAGCCGCAACACGTATTTGCGGTCGGTCTCGGCATCGCTGGGCTTCATGGATCACCATCTGTAATGTGAATGACGCAGAGATTGCGTTTCGCAATACAGTAGGGCTCGTGGATGACACTTCGATGTCAAGGTCGCGAAGGTTTTGTGACTCTATCCGTCAGTGAAGTGACCCTTCGCCGCGTGCAAGGCGGACGATGCTGCATTGCGGCAAGGTTGTTACATCCGCAAATGTCTCATTTCCGCGTTCAAACCTAGGTGCTTGTGTTGTGAATGGCGTCTCGTTCCGATGGGCGAGACGAACGGCAAAGTTCCACCCTTCTACGACCTTCGACTGTGGCGCGGAAGCCCGTCGCTGTTCGTGATCTGAACTTTCTACCGTATATCTGTGCCCCTTTAATGTTCAGGGGCCTTACTCCCCAGCGGACAGCCTTGAGTTAGCTGTTGACCGTTTCTTGAAGCGCG
>DAIMKE010001517.1:0-1538 GCA_036721875.1 Bradyrhizobium sp.
TGGAACGCAACGCGGTCCAGGGCATGCGCGCGCAACCGGGCGACGTGCTCTTCCGAGTTGCCGACACATCGATCGTTTGGGCGATGATCGATGTGGCCGAGCGCGATCTCGGCTCGCTTGCGGTCGGACAACCCGCTTCCGTCCGGGCGCGTAGCTTCCAGGGGCGGGAATTCTCCGGGAAGGTCTCCGTCGTCTATCCGCTGGTGAATCGGGAAACCCGCACCGCGCGGGTCCGGGTCGAACTCGCCAATCTCGACCTCGCTCTGCTGCCGGATATGTACGTCGATGCCGAGATCGATACTGGAAGTCCAAAGCCCGTGGTTTCCGTCCCCGAGAGTTCGGTCATGGACACCGGATCCCGACAGGCGGTCATGGTCGACAGGGGGGAAGGGCGGTTCGAGCCGCGCGAGGTCAAGGTCGGCCGGCGCGGCGGCGGCTTCGTCGAGATCCGCAGCGGACTCGAGGACGGCGAACCGGTCGTCGTTTCGGCGAACTTCCTGATCGATGCCGAGAGCAACCTGAAGGCGGCGTTGAAGGGCTTCGCCGAAGGAGCCAAGCAATGATCGCCCGTCTCATCGCCTGGTCGGCGCGCAATCTGTTGCTGGTGCTGTTCGGCACCGGCTTCGCCGCTGCGGCCGGAATCTACGCGCTGGTCCATCTGCCGCTCGACGCCATTCCGGACCTCTCCGACACCCAGGTCATCGTCTACACCGAGTATCCCGGCCAGGCGCCGCAGGTCATCGAGGACCAGGTCACCTATCCGCTGACCACGGCGATGTTGACGGTGCCGAAGTCGAAGGTCGTCCGCGGGTTCTCGTTCTTCGGCGTCTCCTTCGTCTACGTGATCTTCGAGGACGGGACGGACATCTACTGGGCGCGCTCGCGGGTGCTGGAATTCCTGAACGCCGCGACCTCGCGTATTCCGGCGGGCGTGACCCCGACCATCGGCCCGGACGCGACCGGCGTCGGCTGGGTCTACCAATACGCGGTGGTGTCGAAGGAACTGAACCTTTCCGAGACGCGCGCGATCCAGGACTGGAACCTGAAATTCGCCTTGGCCAAGGCCGAAGGCGTGGCGGAAGTGGCGAGCGTCGGCGGCTTCGTCCGGCAGTACAACGTGATCCTCGACCCGCAGCGCATGCGCGATCTCGGCCTCACCATGCAGAAGATGCGCGACGCGATCCGCGCCAGCAACGCCGACGTCGGCGGCCGCACGGTCGAGCTCTCCGAGTTCGAGTACGTCATCCGGGGAAAGGGCTACATCAAGAGCATCAACGATCTCGGCAACATCGTGCTGAAGGTGAACAACGGCACGCCGGTGCTGCTGCGGGACGTCGCGCGCGTCGAACTCGGTCCGGACGAGCGGCGCGGCATCACCGAACTGAACGGGGAGGGCGAGGTCGCGAGCGGCATCGTGCTGCAGCGCTTCGGCGTCAACGCGCTCGATGTCATCGAGAACGTCAAGAAACGCTTCAGGGAGATCGCCTCCAGCCTGCCGAAATCGGTCGAGATCGTGCCGGTCTACGACCGCTCGAATC
>DAIMKE010001518.1:0-1535 GCA_036721875.1 Bradyrhizobium sp.
CCCATCCACGTCTTTCCTTGAGGTACGCGCAAAACGTGGATGCCCGGGACAAGCCCGGGCATGACGACGTCTTTGTCGATGATCAGTGCGAAATAGCTACGCCTGGCTCGCGACCGTCTTGCCGAGCGCGGCCTGCGCGGCAGCGAGGCGTGCGATCGGCACGCGATAGGGAGAGCACGACACGTAGTCGAGACCGATCTCGTGGCAGAACGCCACGGAAGCGGGATCGCCGCCGTGCTCGCCGCAAATGCCGACCTTGATGTCGGGCCGCGTCTTGCGGCCACG
Organism: Bradyrhizobium sp.; assembly: GCA_036721875.1. GTDB lineage: Bacteria > Pseudomonadota > Alphaproteobacteria > Rhizobiales > Xanthobacteraceae > Bradyrhizobium. The sequence goes on from DAIMKE010001518.1 coordinate 286, forward strand.
GTCGACACCGATCTTCACCAGTTCACCGACGCCGTCGCGATCGACCGAGATGAACGGATCGATCTCGAGGATTCCCTTGGCAACATAAGTGCCGAGGAAGCTCGCGGCGTCGTCGCGGCTGATGCCGTAGGTGGTCTGGGTCAGGTCGTTGGTGCCGAACGAGAAGAACTCCGCAGTCTGCGCGATGTCGCCGGCCATCAGGCAGGCGCGCGGCAATTCGATCATCGTACCAACCTGATACGCGAGCTTCTTGCCGGTTTCCTTCATCACCGAATGCGCGGTGGCATCGATCCGCGCCTTGACCAGGTCGAACTCGGCCTTGGTCGCGATCAGCGGCACCATCACCTCGAGGCCGACGGCCTTGCCGGTGCGCTTCTCGGCTTCGACCGCCGCCTCGAAGATCGCGCGCGCCTGCATCTCGGCGATCTCGGGATAGGCGATGGCGAGGCGGCAGCCGCGGAAGCCCAGCATCGGGTTGAACTCGGCGAGGTCGCGGGCGCGATCGGCGAGCTTGCGCGGATCGGTGTTCATGGCACGCGCGACTTCCTCGATCTCGGCCTGGGTGTGCGGCAGGAACTCGTGCAGCGGCGGATCGAGCAGGCGGATCGTGACCGGCAGGCCCTTCATGATCTCGAACAGCTCGACGAAATCGGCGCGCTGCATCGGCAGCAGTTTCGACAGCGCCGCCCGGCGCGACTGCTCGTCCTCGGAGAGGATCATCTCGCGCACGGTGCGGATGCGGGTTTCCTCGAAGAACATGTGCTCGGTGCGGCACAGCCCAATGCCCTCGGCGCCGAACTTGACGGCGGTGCGCGCATCGTCAGGCGTGTCGCCGTTGACGCGGACGCCGAGCTTGCGGACGGCATCGGCCCAGCCCATCAGCGTGCCGAACTCTCCCGACAGCTTCGGCTCGATCATCGGCATCCGTCCCGCCAACACCTGGCCCAGCGACCCGTCGATGGTGATGACGTCGCCGGCCTTGAAGGTGCGCGCGCCAATACTCATCGTGCCCCGGCCGTAGTCGACGCGGATGGCGCCGCAGCCGGAGACGCAGGGCTTGCCCATGCCGCGCGCAACCACGGCGGCGTGCGAGGTCATGCCGCCGCGGGTGGTCAGAATGCCTTCGGCGGCGTGCATGCCGTGAATGTCTTCCGGACTGGTCTCGATCCGCACCAGGATGACGTTGCGGCCGTCGGCCTTCAGCTTGGCCGCTTCATCCGACGAGAACACGATCTCGCCCGACGCAGCAC
>DAIMKE010001519.1:0-1534 GCA_036721875.1 Bradyrhizobium sp.
ATGAGGACGTCTCCGAGGCCATTCGAGAGATCCTGACGGAGGAAGGCATCACGGTACGCACGAATGCGAGTTGCATCGCGTTCAAACCGCATGCGGAAGGCGTGGCGGTCGGCGTCGATTGCAGCTCCGGCGAACCCGAGGTGGTCGGCTCGCATGTCCTGCTGGCCGTAGGTCGTCGCCCAAACACCGACGACCTCGGCCTCGACGAGGCTGGCGTCGCGACGGATGCTCGCGGCTACATCACCGTGGATGACGGCCTCGCCTCCTCCGTTCCAGGCATCTGGGCGCTCGGCGACTGCAACGGCCGCGGTACCTTCACCCACACCGCCTATAACGACTTCGAGATCGTCGCCGCCAATCTCCTCGACGGCGAAAGCCGTCGTGTCAGAGACCGCATCCCGGCCTATGCGCTCTTTATTGATCCACCGCTTGGCCGCGTCGGGGTGACCGAGGCCGAAGCCCGCAAGACCAGCCGGCCCCTGCTGGTCTCGAAGCGGCCGATGACGCGGGTCGGCCGCGCGGTCGAGCGGGCCGAGACCAAGGGTTTCATGAAGATCGTGGCCGACGCCGAGACAAAGCAGATTCTCGGCGCCGCGATCCTCGGCGTCAGCGGCGACGAGGCGATCCACGGCATCCTCGACATCATGAACGCCAGCGCCCCCTACCCCACCTTGCAGTGGGCCGTGCCCATCCACCCGACCGTCTCGGAACTGATCCCTACCGTGCTCGGCGATCTGCGGCCGGTTGCTTAGGCACGAGCCTTTACCGCTCAATCGCAACGGTCTGGTGTTTTGACGCGCTCAGAAGGGGCAGCCACATGGAACGGCGCCTAGCCGCAATTCTCGCCGCGGATGTGGTAGGCTACTCCGCTCTCATGGAGGTCGATGAAGCGGGCACATTCGAGCGTCTGAAAGCGAGACGCACAGACCTATTCGAGCCGGAGGTGGCCCGACATAGCGGTAGAATTTTCAAGTTGCTCGGTGATGGCGTGCTGGCGGAGTTTTCCAGCGTAGTAAACGCTGTGGAATGTGCTGTTGCGCTGCAGCGCGCCTTCGCAGAGCGCAATGCATCAGTCCCCGAGACACAACGGATGCAAATCAGGATCGGAATAAATCTCGGCGAAGTTATCGTAGACGGCGACGACCGCTACGGCGAAGGTGTCAATCTTGCGGCACGTCTGGAGCAACTGGCCGCGCCTGGCGGAATCTGCGTCTCGGGAAAGGTAGCCAAGGAGGTCGAGAAGAAGCTCGCTTTTGCTTTCGAGCCAATGGGAGAACGAAAGGTCAAAAACATAAGCGAGCCGGTTCACGTTTTCAGAGTCACATTGGACAGGCCCACACGGCAAAGGAGGCGCAGACGCCTTCAACGCTCTGTGCTGATGGCCACAGTCACGCTAGGCGCGGCAGGTTTCGCCGCATTTTCCTGGCAATTCTGGCCGTTAGAAAAGCAACAAGGCAGGCCGGCGTTGGCAGTACTGCCGTTCAACAACTACGGTGGGGACGAATTCAGCCGCCTTGCCGACGGGCTGACAGAA
>DAIMKE010001520.1:0-1533 GCA_036721875.1 Bradyrhizobium sp.
GCCCAGCTCAATTCCAAGATCGAATGCTGGGCCGGTGACTTCGGTGAACGCCCGATCGATGGATTGGGCAATAGCTCTCACTGTCGGCGTTGCTTCAATGAGGTTGTTCGCGTTGCGAACGGCATCAACGATCGTCTGCTGCTCGGCGACAGCAATGTCGCTGGCCTCTACGAGGCGAAGCAAGGGGGATCGGCGCGGCTGCTGCAAATCGCCTTCTACGTCCCGTAGGGCTGGCAGGAACACGACAAGGTAGGATTGCAGATATTGGAGGCCCACAGAGGTCGCCCCCAACTCGTCGTTCTCGTGGTTCCACGCAATCTGCGTCAGGTCGATGGCCGGATTGCCACCGCCGAATAGCTCCCAGCTAAAATCGTCCAAGTTCAGCGGGCGGTCCAGCGCTTGTCGCGCGATCAGGTCACGGATCGCTCGCTTGGGACGAAACCGATAGAAGATCCGTGCACGGTTAGGTTCGATCTGCGTCCCCTGAAGGAGCGCTTCTTCGTTTTCGTTGCCCTGAAAGCCGGTGAACTCGACGCCAACGAGAGCCTGAAACGGCTGGGTTTGATCGACGGTGCAGTAGACGTCTTCCTTCGTCAGCGATCGATAGGCGGAAGAAAGCCCCACATCGAGGCACAGGCGGATCGCATGGATGAAGGACGATTTGCCGGTGTTGTTCTCGCCAATGACGAGTGTGGTGGATTCGGCCAGGGGAACGTCGGCGAATTCGATCGCCCGAATGTTTCTGATGACGACTCTGCTGACGCGCATTTCATGGTCCTCCCCGACCTTGGGCGGATATTATCTCTTGCGGCGGCCAAGTGTCACGGAAATGCTGAAAACAAGGTCGGGCCAATTCAGCCAAAATGGACTAAATTCAAACCGCTAGATGGCGTCAAACCAAGTCGCGGACCCGCACAAACAGTTCGCCGGTTCGAGAGGCGCGGGCCACTTTGCGCTGGATAACTTCGGGAAGCGATAGTGTTCCGCTGAGCGCCTCCCACAAGTCCAGACCATCCATGCAAACCAGCCGCTTTCCGCGACCGAACGCATGCAACCCGTCATCGGTGAAGCCGCTCTGGCTAATGAAAACGCCCCGAGTCCACGTAGCTCGTTGCGCGAGTTTGCCTTCAAGTACATGAAGGTCCGCCGCGCCGGTCTTATCGGCCTGCCACTTCGCTTCGATGAGGTACGTCTGGCCGTCGAGCTCAAAGCTGCCATCGATCTGCTCGCCGCGAAGGTTGATGCTGCCGCCGCCCGACATGCCGTGGGCGGTGAACAGGGCGCGTAAGAATTTCTCGAATGCCAACCCCCGCGCTTGCGGAGCCAACGCCGTAAGCGCGATTAGTGCGTCGCGGAGTTTGCTGAGATCGGGGGCGGGTGCCTTTGCGGGAGCGGGCGGCGCTGGCGCAGCACCCGCAATTCCCTTTCCGCCAAGTCGCACAACGAGGTCATTTAATCGCCGCTCGGCATCGACCACACTGGTTTTAGCGTCGTCACCGAGCGTCTCGCGATATTCCCAGAGCGTCTCAAGTG
>DAIMKE010001521.1:0-1532 GCA_036721875.1 Bradyrhizobium sp.
CAATGCGACGGCGTGATCCTGATGTTCGAAAAGATGTTCGAGTCGCGGATGTTCTTCGTCGACAAGCTGATCGCGATGGGCGGCCGGATCGTGCTGTGCGACCCGCACCGCGCCATCATGGCGGGCCCGAGCCGGCTGCGCGGCTCGACGATGACCTCACCAGATATCCGCGCCGGCATGGCCATGCTGCTGGCTGCGGTCGCGGCCGAGGGCACCAGCACCATCAACAACGCCGACCAGATCGAGCGCGGCTATGAGCGCATCGAGGAACGGCTCAATGCACTCGGCGCCAAAATCACCCGCGTGCCCGCGCGAGACGGCAATTAATCCAGCCCGCAAGTGGCGCCGTCACCTTCTCGACCCTCGACAGTGCTGGTCCGTTGCAATGCTCGAAAGCCTCGACGCAAAATCGATCACGCCGCCTGTCGCCGGGGTCGTTCCCGGCCGTCATCTCGCGATTGAGTTCTCCGAGACATTGAAGCTGGCGATTCCGCTCGCGCTGACGCAACTCGGGCAGATCGCGATGATGACGACCGACATCGCAATGATCGGCCGCCTCGGCAGCGAAGCGATGGCTGCAGCGGCACTGGCGCATACGGTGTTCTTTGTCAGCTTCACTTTCGGCATGGGGCTGGTATCCGCCGTGGCCCCGCTGGCGGCGCAGGCATACGGTGCGCGCAACCCGCATTTGATCCGCCGCTCGCTTCGCGTCGGCATGTGGACTGCACTGCTGATGTCGCTGCCGATGATGGCGCTGTTGTTGCGCGGCGAGCAGCTCCTGCTGATGCTGGGCCAGGCGCCGACGACGGCCCAACTCGCACAGCAATATCTGCTGGGCCTGGCATGGGGCATCCTGCCCGCACTGTGGTTCATGGCCATCCGAGGCTTCATGAGCGCGGTCCACCGTCCCGAGCCGATCCTGTGGATCACGCTGGCCGCGATCCCGGCCAATGCGGCACTGGTCTATGTGCTGCTGTACGGCGCCTTCGGCCTGCCCGAACTCGGCCTGTTCGGCGTCGGCCTTGCGTCCTCGATCGTCAATCTGGCGACCTTCCTGGCCGGCCTGTGGTTTGCCACGCGCCGCCGCCCGTTCCGGAAGTATCACGTGCTCGGCCATTTCTGGCGCGTCGACTGGCAACTGATGCGGCAACTCGTCGTCATCGGCGCACCGATCTCAATCGCCTTCCTGCTCGAATACGGCCTGTTCGGCGCCGCGGGCCTCTTGATGGGCGTGATCAGCACCACGGCGCTGGCCGCACACCAGATTGCGCTGCAGATCGCGGCGATCCTGTACATGGTGCCGTTTGGCATCAGCATGGCCGCCACCGTCCGTGTCGGCCACGCCGTCGGCCGCCGTGATCCCGGCGGGGTCCGGCGGGCTGGCTATATCGCGATCTGGCTCGGCATCGTGCTCGCCGCCGTCCTGACGCTCGCCGTAATCATCAGCCGGTTCGCCATCGCCGCGGTTTTCCTCGGCGAGAGCACCGACGCGACAGCCGAGCTCTCGGCAGCGCTGCTGCTGGTTGGCTCGA
>DAIMKE010001522.1:0-1532 GCA_036721875.1 Bradyrhizobium sp.
ACGATGTCGTAGCCCAGATGCGAGTAGACCGGCGCGCGCACCTGCCGGCGGCCGGCTTTGATGTCCGAAAGGAACGACAGCAGCGTCGGCAGGTCGTAGCTCTCGGGAAAACCTTTCTTCTGCATCAAGCCCTGCCGCTCCAGCACGGCGTTGGGAAACAGGAAACCGTCGGTGGTCACAAGATCCACCTTCGGCCGCGGCGACCAGCGCGCCAGCAGCGCCTGCAGCACGCGCGCCGTGGTCGATTTGCCACCAGCGACCGAGCCTGCAATGCCGATGATATAAGGCACCTTGCGGTCGGCTATGCCGAGAAACTGGCGCTGCGCCCGGTACAGCCGGTCGGTCGCATCGACATAGATCGACAGCAGCCGCGACAGCGGCAGGTAGATGTCCTCGACCTCGCGCATGTCGAGACGGTCATGCATCGAGCGCAACCGTTCGAACTCGCCCGGCTCCAGCGTCATCGGCGTGTCGTCGCGGAGGCCTGCCCATTGCTCGCGGGTAAAAAGGCGGTAGGGGTTATATTGCTGATCAGTGGCCCGGATATCCATGAGCTGCCCTCCCGGCTACTCGCGCTTGCGCGATGCCTTTTCCTCGAGCCCGGACATCGACGTCCGCTGCGCCAGCGCGGCCTCGACCTCTTCGAGCTTCACGCCGCGGGACTTCAGAAGCACCAGCAGGTGAAACAGCAGGTCGGCGCTTTCGGCGATCAGGTGATCGCGATCGTCCTCGACGGCGGCGATCACGGTCTCGACCGCTTCCTCACCGAGTTTCTTGGCGCAGTGCTCCGCACCCTTGTCGAGCAATTTGCGGGTGTAGGACGCCTCCCCTCCCGATGCGGCTCTTGCATCGATGGTAGCGGCCAGATCGTGGATCGTGAAACGCGGCATCAACTGAACTCAACACTGGCGCCCGACCAAGGGTCGCGACGCCGTCCCACGCAGGACTTAGCACTTTTGTGACAACGAGTCGTCAGGGATCGAGCCGCATCGGCAGCCCGGCGCGCACCATGTGCTCCTTGGCTTGCCGTATGGTAAATTCTCCGAAGTGGAATATCGAGGCCGCCAGCACCGCGGTGGCGTGGCCCTGCCTGATTCCGTCCACCAGGTGGTCGAGATTGCCGACGCCGCCGGAGGCGATGACCGGTACGGGAACACTGTCCGCGATCGCCTGGGTCAGCGGCAGGTCGAACCCCTGCCGCGTGCCGTCCCGGTCCATCGAGGTCAGCAGGATTTCGCCGGCGCCCAGCGAGACCACCTCCTGGGCATATTCGATGGCGTCGATCCCGGTGGGTTTGCGCCCGCCATGGGTGAAGATCTCCCAGCGGTCCGAGCCGCCAGCGCGCCTCACCCGCTTGGCGTCGATCGCGACCACGATGCACTGCTCGCCGAACTTTTCAGCCGCCTGCTTGACGACTTCGCGGTTGGAAACGGCCGCCGAGTTGATCGACGCCTTGTCGGCGCCGGAGCGCAGCAGCGTCTTGATGTCGTCGATGGTGCGGACCCCGCCGCCGACCGTCAGCGGCATGAAGC
>DAIMKE010001523.1:0-1531 GCA_036721875.1 Bradyrhizobium sp.
CTACATCGGAATGGATTTCAAGGATCCGCCGGTGGATTTCACGGGCATCGCGAAATCGCTCGGGCTGGAGGCGACGAAGGTGACGGATCCCGCGCAGTTGAAGTCGGTGCTGTCATCGGCGTTCAGCCACCCCGGCGCAAAACTGATCGAAGTGGTTGTGAGCAATTCGGTGAACTGATTTCGCGCGTCATCGCGGGAAGGTAGATGGGCCGGGGCCCGTTACCCCATCTACAAAATTACTCCGCCGCTTTGACCGCAATATGCGGACGATATCTCGTCGCCGGATGCTGTTCGCTCAACCGCGCGCGTCCGGCGCCGAACAGCTTCTCCCGCAACGTGCCTTCCGCATACTCGCTCTTGTACCGCCCACGCTTCGTCAGCTCCGGCACCAACATATCGGCGATATCCTCGAAATCGCCGGGCGAGGTGGCGAACGCGACGTTGAGGCCGTCGACGTCGGTTTGCTCGAACCAGGTCTCGATATCGTCGGCGACCTTCTCGGGCGTGCCGACCACGACCGGCCCGGCGCCGCCAATGCCGACATGCTCGACGACTTCGCGCACCGTCCAGACCCGGTCCGGATCGGCGCGGGTGACGTTGTCCATGGCGCTGCGGCCGGCGTCGTTCTGGACGTGGCGCACCTGCTGGTCGAGGTCGTAGCCGGAGAAGTCCACGCCGGTCCATCCCGACATCAGCGCGAGCGCGCCCTCGGGGCTGATGTGGCGGCGGTAGTCGGCGTATTTCTCCTTCGCCTCGGCTTCGGTCCGCCCGAGGATGATCGTCATCATCGAGAACATCAGGATCTCGGCCGGGTCGCGGCCGAGCGCGGCGGCCTCTTGCCGGATGGCGGACACACGCGGTGCGATCACCTTGGCCGACGGCCCCGACATGAACACGCATTCGGCATGCCTGGCCGCGAATTGCCGCCCCCGCGGCGAGGTGCCGGCCTGGTACAGCACCGGCGTGCGCTGCGGCGACGGTTCGCTGAGATGAATCGTGTTGTTGATGCGGTAGTTCGTGCCCTCGTGATGGACGCGATGAACCTTCGCGGGATCGGTGAAGATGCCGCGCTTGCGGTCCCGCAGCACGGCATCGTCCTCCCAGCTTCCTTCCCAGAGCTTGTAGACCACCTCCATATATTCGTCGGCGATGTCGTAACGGTCGTCGTGCCCAGTCTGCTTGTCCTTGCCGGCGCCGCGCGCAGCACTGTCGAGATAGCCGGTGACGACGTTCCAGCCGACCCGCCCTTCGGTGAGGTGGTCGAGCGTCGACATCCGCCGTGCGAACGGGTAGGGTGGCTCGAAGGATAGATTGCTGGTGACGCCGAAACCGAGATTTTGCGTCACGGCGGCCATCGCCGAGAGCAGCAACAGCGGCTCGTTCGACGGCGTCTGTGCTGCATTGCGCAAGGCTGCGTCAGGGCTGTTGTCATAGACATCGTAGACCCCGAGCACGTCCGCCAGGAAAAGCCCGTCGAAGCGGCCTCGCTCGAGCGTCCTGGCGAGATCGATCCAGTAGGGCAGGCGGTTGT
>DAIMKE010001524.1:0-1529 GCA_036721875.1 Bradyrhizobium sp.
GTGCGGATCGTCATGTCGCCGCGCGCCTGCCGGATCGATTCGTCGACCGAGCGCGTGGCGTGGCCGACCTTCAATCCCATGTCCCACAGGCAATAGAGAATGGCTTCCGCGACCTGCTCGCCCCAGGCGGTCTGCTTGTAGGGCAGGATGAACAACAGATCGATGTCGGATTCCGGCGCCATCAGGCCGCGGCCATAGCCGCCGGTCGCGACCACGGACATTCGTTCGGCGCCGGACGGGATATGCGAGCGATAGAGATGCCGGGTCGCCGCCGCATAGAGGATGCGGATGATCTCGTCCTGCATGAAACACAGCCGCTCGGCGCAGCGGCGGCCGTTGCGGTCCTTCAGCAGCATTGCCTGCGCGGTGGCGCGCGCCGCGATCATCTCGGCCTTGAGCAGTTGCGCCAGCGCCTGGCGGAACACGTCTTCGCGGCCGGCATGCTTTTCGGCCAGCGCATCGACCGCGGCCGTGATGCGCGCGGTATCGAAACGATCATCCGCCTGAGGGCGGTCCTCTGTCACGACGCTATCCATGTCTCCCGGAATATCGGACGGCGCAGAGGCTGTCACTGACGATTGTGGGGTCGAATCGATGCTATGGCGCAACCGCACCGGATTCCAGGCCCAACTTGTTGAAAAGGCAAGTGTTTATAGGGCTCGGGGTGGGGCCGGCAGGGGCCGGTGATGACAGCGTCGCGATTTCGCACTACATCCGACCGGGCCAAACAAGAATCCGGGAGATAAAGATGGACGCTGCCGAACTCCGCGCTATGCAAGCCCCGATCAAGGAACGCTACAAGTCGGATCCCTCGGCTGCGGTCATCACGTTGAAGGCCAAGGGCTCGATCGACAATGAAGGCATCGCCTGCAAGGTCGAGACCGGCCGGGCGCTGGCGGTGGCCGGCCTGCATCCCGCGACCGGGGGGTCCGGGTTGGAGCTGTGCTCCGGCGACATGCTGCTCGAAGCGCTGGTCGCCTGTGCCGGCGTCACGCTGAAATCGGTCGCGACCGCCGTCGAAGTGCCGCTGACGACCGGCATCGTCATCGCCGAAGGCGACCTCGATTTTCGCGGCACGCTCGGCGTCGCCAAGGAGGCCCCGGTCGGCTTCGAGGAAATCCGCCTGCGCTTCGAGGTCGGCACCGACGCGCCGCAGGACAAGCTCGATCTCTTGCTGAAGCTCACCGAACGCTATTGCGTGGTCTATCAGACCATCAAGAACGGCCCGAAGGTTTCGGTGACGATGAAGCGGGTGTGAGAATCCAGCTGAGGTCGTTCCTGCGAACGCGGGGACGCATAACCACCGACGTCCGTGGGTGCGGGAAGTATCGACCCGCACCGCCTGAAATCGAGAGGCCGCGGCGTATGGACCCCTGCGTTCGCAGGGGCGACGGATAGAATGTCTCCCGAACTCGCCTTCATCCTGACGCTCGGCCTGCGCATGGCGATCACGGCGGCGTTCGTGGTGACGGCCTCCGTCGTCACCGAACGATCGGGTCCGGTGATCGGCGCGTTGATCGCAACCCTGC
>DAIMKE010001525.1:0-1527 GCA_036721875.1 Bradyrhizobium sp.
CCGATCGCTCCGCTCCCCAAGTCAAAGTCAGTTTTGAGTGACGCCGTTCCGGCCTTCGTGGCTGGCCTGCGTCCATCGATGGAGCCGGCCCGCGCGTGCGGCCGGATGATGTCATGACCGCTCTGTCCAAGAAACCCGCAGCCATTCGCGTGGTGCTGCCCTTCGTATTCCGGCACTGGCTGAAGCAGCCCGGGCGCGGCCTCGTCGTGGCCGGCGGCCTGCTGGGTGCGACCGTCGCCGACCTGTTCATGCCGGTGTTTTCGGGCCACCTGGTCGATGCGTTGACGCGCGGCCCGACCGATCCAGATGCGCGTCATGCGGCGCTGGTGGCATTCGGCGCCATCGTGGCGCTGGGCGCGGCCTCGATGGTGCTGCGCCTCGTCGGCCTTCAGGCGATCGTGCCGTTCACGCTGAAGATCATGTCCGATGTCGCGCAGGACGCGTTCACGCGCGTGCAGCGCTTCTCAACCGATTGGCACGCGAACTCCTTTGCGGGCTCCACGGTGCGAAAGATCACGCGCGGCATGTGGGCGCTCGACCTGCTGAACGACACCATCCTGATGGCGCTGGCGCCCTCGCTGCTGGTGCTGGTCGGCTCGATGATCCTGATCGGCGCGCACTGGACCTCGCTCGGCCTCGTGATCGCGGTCGGGGCGATCGTCTACGTCGCGATCACGGTGGTGTTCTCGACGCGCTACATCGCGCCGGCGGCGCGCGTCTCCAATGCTTGGGACACCAAGGTCGGAGGCACGCTGGCGGACGCGCTGACCTGCAATGCCGTGGTGAAGTCGTTCGGCGCGGAGGCGCGCGAGGACATGCGGCTCGCCCGCGTCATCAACCGCTGGCGCGTGCGCGTGCGCCGGACCTGGTATCGCTACAATTACACGGCGATGTCGCAGTTGTCCTTGCTGCTGTGCCTGCGCGCGTCCGTGATTGGCGGATCGGTGCTGCTGTGGATGTCGGGTCATGCCTCGCCCGGCGACGTCACCTATGTGCTGACGAGCTACTACGTCATCCACGCCTATCTGCGCGACGTCGGCATGCACATCAACAACCTGCAGCGCTCGGTCAACGACATGGAGGAACTGGTCGCCATCCACGACGAGCCGATCGGCATTGCCGATGCGCCGGATGCCAGGCCGATCGACATCCAGGGCGGCCGCATCGTGTTCGACGCGGTGACGTTCCACTATGGTGGCCATCGCGCGCCGCTGTATGACGGTCTGTCGGTGGAGATCCGCGCCGGCGAGCGGGTCGGCCTGGTCGGACGTTCCGGCTCCGGCAAGACCACCTTCGTCAAGCTGGTGCAGCGGCTCTACGACGTCACCGGCGGCCGCGTGCTGATCGACGGGCAGGACATCGCGCTGGCGACGCAGCAATCGCTGCGCAGCCAGATCGCGATCGTGCAGCAGGAGCCGATCCTGTTTCACCGCACGCTGGCAGAGAACATCGCCTATGGCCGGCCCGGCGCCGGCATGGCTGCGATCGAGCAGGCGGCGCGGCTTGCCAACGCGCACGACTTCATCC
>DAIMKE010001526.1:0-1522 GCA_036721875.1 Bradyrhizobium sp.
GGTACCGCAACATCGACCGCAATTGGGAGCTGACCGCGCCCTGGCAGGACGCCCAGATTCATCAGCCTTCCCTCTTCATCGCGGGCTCGAGGGACGCGGTGATCACCGGGCTGATCGGGGCCAAGCGCGTCAACGAACTGGAGCGAGTGCTGCCCAATCTCAAGGACAAGTTGATCCTCGACGGCGCCGGCCATTGGGTGCAGCAGGAGCGGCCCGACGAGGTGAACGCGGCGTTGGTGAAATTCCTGACGGCGAGCGCGGCTCAGTAGAGCCCGCGGCCGCTCAGGATGTGACGAGCCTCGGCGGCGCCATCGGCCGACGCGGGAACGCTCTCGGCGGCGTAGCGGCCGTCCTCGTCATAGGATACGGCGCGGGCGTTCTGGAGTGCCCGGCCTCGGCTGCGGCTCGACGCCGACATTTCCGAGGTCGCGTTCAGCGATGCGACATCGGCCGAAGTGCTGCCGAGATTGTAGGGGCGCCCTTCCGGCATCGGGACCTCGCCGCGAATGGCGCCGCGGGTCGAGGACGGCAATTCCGGCACGAACGGCTTTGCCGAGGCGACCCGGACCATCGATGGGGATGGTGCGGGAACGCCGGTGCGCAGGGTCGCCAGGAGCTGGCGGTCGTCGGAGCCTTCAAGTGGCGCCCGGCCGACATATTCGACACGCACCTTGGCAACACCATGTCCTTTGAATTCAAGGAGTTCGGCGGCCTTGTTCGAAACGTCGATGAGGCGGTTGCCGTGATAGGGCCCGCGGTCATTGACGCGGACGATCAGCGACTTGCCGTTCGAGATATTGGTCACCCGCGCGTAGGACGGCATCGGCAGGGTCGGATGCGCCGCGGTCAGCGAAGTCATGTCGAACACTTCGCCGTTGGCAGTCAGGCGGCCGTGGAAATCATCGCCATACCAGGACGCCATGCCCTCGGCGCGGTAGTTCACGTCCTCCTCGGGCACGTAGGTCTTGCCCGCCACGACATAGGGCTTGCCGACGCGGTAGGTGCCGCCGCCCTTCGGGACCGGATCGCCAAAGGCCACGACCCGGGGACTCGAGGACACCCCGTATTTCGGATCGACGCGGCTGGCGAATTTGTTCGAGGAGGCACAATTGGCGAGCGCGAGGCAAGTCGCCACCGCCGCAACACCGCGCGCGGCCCGCAAAACCGAATCTGACCGTCGGATCCCCATGCGCCCCAAATACCACTTCGCCGGAGGCATACCCAACCCGCTTTGGCTACGGGGCGCGCTGTCCGGTCCTTCAAATACCGAGGCGGCCCACCACCGCATCGGAAGTGGTAAGGATAACGCAACCGGCACACGGCGGAAATGGGGAGCCCACAGCGATCACGTCAGGATGGTAAACGGGAGGTTCGCTTCTTCCCGTTGATCTACGGGGCGCATGCCCCCTGCTCTGTGCCAGGGCTGGACATTCTGTTGCGCCAAAACCTCACCCCGCCCCCATTGTCGCGTCGCTGACCGAAATTCTTTTGACTGTGCAAGGCTGCACGCGTTCTCTCGGAT
>DAIMKE010001527.1:0-1519 GCA_036721875.1 Bradyrhizobium sp.
GTCTGGCGCCTGAGGTTCTGTACCGGACGCTCGCGCTGTTGGAATCCGAACGGATCATTCGGAGAGGAAACGGCATTATCGAGCTGACATGATTTCAATCATGTTGCGGCGCTTCCGACACCCTTATCGGAATGATCGAGGAGACCGTTCCATGATCAAAGCAATCGCGTTCAGCCTGCTCATCCTGGCGATCTCCGGATGGGTCGCTCCCGTCTCGGCTCAATCCGTGAGTCCTTACGCTGGCCAGGAGGCGCGCGAGATCAAGGCTCTCTCACGAAATGAGATCGATGACCTGTCTTTGGGGCGCGGCATGGGTTTGGCCAAGCCCGCGGAACTCAACCGATATCCCGGTCCACTTCACGCGCTCGAACTGGCGTCCGAACTCCAGCTTTCGGCCGAACAGCGCAGCGGCTTGAAGAAATCCGAGGCGCGCATGAAAGCGGGCGCGATGGCGTTGGGCGCCGAAATCCTGGACTTGGAGCTCAAGCTCGATGTGGCCTTCGCACGGCGCACGATCGAGCCATTGCGCCTGCGTGAACTGACGGCCCAAATCGGCACCAGGCAGGGCTCATTGCGGGCGGTACATTTGCAGGCCCATATCGAGACGGCTGGCCTGCTCACCTCGGATCAGATCGCGCGATATGATGTTCTGCGTGGCTACCGCAATCCATCGCCGGCGGCGCCGAGCGGCCACCATCTGAAGCAGCACCGTTGAAGTCGTTGTCCGCGACGGCATCGCCCCTTTGCCGCAGTGGGCGCAAGACGAACCGCCTATCATCCACCGTTGGCGCACGATACGCGTGTCTGTTCCATGTAGAGTACGCCATCCCTGACGGACATCGCGAAAGCTCGACGAAGGCCGCTGTCGAACGTGACTACGATCGAATTGTCGGCGACCACATAGCTGCCAGTGGTCTGCCATAGCCCGTCATACGCGAAGTGTCCGTCGGCTCCGAACGCGAACCTCGCGCCTCCCGGCGTAGTGCATAGCTTGCCGTGAACCGCTTGCGTGATCTCTTGGGCGCCCAATCGCAATCCCGAGGGATGAGCTTGAGCGATCTCAGTGGAAGCGACGAGGAAGGGCAGCAGTCCCGCCGCTGCGAAAAGGACACCCTGGAGACCCATTCTCGCCTCCTTGGATCAAGGAACCGTGCCTCGTATATTATACCACAAGATTGGATTTCTGAGGGACCGCGGCATGGAAACTTTCGTCCACCGGACGCGGGAGCCAGGGTAGTCGAGATCGACGAGAACGCCCCACGAATGGACGCTTCAGTTCAGGCGAGCGCCCGGACAGGCCATGTGCACGGGTCCGGGCGCCGAAAGCTGAGTCCAGATGCGGTGACGCGCCGGCCGAGGCTAGCCGATCCCTTCATAGGCAAGCTGGGCCATCATGCCCGTCGCCATGTGGTAGAGGTGGTGACAATGCAACGGCCAGCGGCCGGGATTGTCGGCATCGAACGTGATCGTCACGGCTGCGTCCGGCGGCACGAGGACCGTATCGCGCACGGCTCCCGGG
>DAIMKE010001528.1:0-1512 GCA_036721875.1 Bradyrhizobium sp.
CCCGACGAGCGCGGCGGTCTGACAATCGCCGATCAGGGCATAGTCCTCGATCGAAAAGGTCATATGGCACGCTCCAGAAGCACCTCGCAAGAACGGCGCGGCGGTAGCGTTAAGTCCCGAACAACAGTTCGGTAAGCGGCAATTTTGGTGCAGCGCTTCCGTCATCTGGAAACGTGTCGCTGTTTCCGGCCGCGGTCAAGGGGCAGTGGGATTTCTCCATCGGCTCGACGAAGACGCCACCGTTGAAGCCGGCTATGCCGGTGTCAAGCGCAAGGGGGTGACCAGCATCGCCATGCCGCGCGGCGGGCGGCCGCTCGTCACCGCAAAATGAACGCCTTTCTGCCGCAGCGCCCGCACGGCCGCGACGGCACGCTCGGTCAAGACCTTGTTTTGATCGACGCGTGTGCCGTCCACATCAGCGATCAGAAGCGATAGGCGGCGAGGCTTAGGACGGCTGTCGATGGCTGTGCCTTCACAACGCGCGCCAAGCGCGGCCGTCGCGGGCGAGCAGTTCATCTGCCTCCGTCGGCCCTGCGCTGCCGGCGGGGTAGGTGGTCATCGGCGCACTTTCGCTCGACCAGCTGTCCAGCACGCCCTGCATGGCGCGCCAGCCGGCTTCGACGTTGTCCGCGCGCTGGAACAGCGCGGCGTCACCGATCATGGCGTCGTAGATCAGCGCCTCGTAGCCGGTGCTCGGCTGGGTTTGGATGTAGTCATTGTAGAGAAAGTTCATGTGTGACCGCGCCGAGCCGCACCTCCAAGCTGGGCAACCTTGGCGCCGAACTGCAGTAAGATCCCCTCGTCCGGCTGAATCTGCAGAACGAGCCAGTGGGGGATGCACGCCTCCACCGCGGTGCCGCGGAAGAAAGTGAGCGGCGCCTGCCTGAACTGGATGGCGATTTCGGTGTCGCGCCGCGTCATCGCCTTGCCGGAGCGCAAAATAGAACGGCACGCCCGCCCAGCGCCGATTATCGACCAGCAGGCGAAGCGCGACGTAAGTCTCGGTCTTTGAACCCGGGTCGACGTTCGGCTCGTCACGGTAGCTGCGGACAGGCTGGCCCCGCGCCGTACCTGTGGTGTATTGCGCGCAAGCGTGCGGATCGTTTTGATGCAGAACTGATCGTTTGCCGCGCCGGTTGCCATCACTTCGTGCCTCGACGTCAGTCCAATAGAGCACGCCAAATCCTGCCGCAGCGCAAGCACGAGTACACCGTTGGCACGGTCAGCGGGGTTCAGAACAAACCCATGGCGTTGGGGCTATAGCTCACCAGCAAATTCTTGGTTTGTTGGTAGTGATCCATCACGACTTTGTGTGTCTCGCGCCCGAAGCCGGACCCCTTGTAGCCGCCGAAGGCCGCGTGGGCCGGATAGACGTGATAGCAATTCGTCCATACCCGGCCGGCCTGGATGCCGCGGCCGACACGATACAAATTGTTGACGTTGCGCGACCAGACGCCCGCGCCGAGGCCGTAGGGCGTTTCGTTGCCGAGCGCGATCGCCTCGTCGAGATCC
>DAIMKE010001529.1:0-1512 GCA_036721875.1 Bradyrhizobium sp.
ATCTGACGCAGTACGGCGTCGGCAGCGTTGCGACGATCACCGACGCCGCCGGCGTCCGCCTGCTCGCCGTCGACGGCGCGTGTCAGGGCCAGGGCGTCGGCAAGGGACTGGCCAAATTCTGCATCGAACACGCAAGGCGCACGGGCAAGGTTAGAATCGTTCTGCATACCACCAGGATCATGCAGACGGCCTGGGCGATGTATGAACGCCTTGGCTTCGTCCGGTTTCCCGAGATCGACTTCCAGGTGGAAAATGTCGATGTGTTCGGCTTCCGGCTGGAGTTTACGGAGACCGAAGTCCCTTAGCGCTAGCTGGCCATCTCTACTCTCCCATCATATGATTCGGATGGGGTCTCTTCATGCTGACGAACAGTCGCGAAATTATCCGACGCTTGGAGCGTGAGGGGTAGACTTTGGTTCGCGTAACGGGTTCCCATCACGTTTTCAAAAGCGCCGCCTCAGGCGAAATCCTGGTCGTTCCGCACCCCCAGAAAGACTTGGGAAAGGGCCTGGTCCGTGCCATTTATAAGGGTGCAGGGTGGAAACCTGACTGAGATTAACCATGGCCCACTACATCGCTCTTATTGAAGATATTGGACCGGACCGCGCCATTGGCGTCTGGTTTCCGGACCTGCCCGGCTGCACTTCCGGTGGCGATGACATTGACGAAGCATTGCGCAACGCGCCGGAAGCTCTGGAGCTTTGTGCAGAGTGCTACGAAGAAGATGGCAAGCCGCTGCCACGTCCGCGAACATTGACCGAATTGAAATCCGATCCCGAGATCGCCGGCGATCTCAAGACCCATATGGTCGCCCTGATCGAATTGCCAGTCCGCGCCCACGCCGCGGAATAGAGCTTTTCGTCAGGGCTATGGATTGCAGAACGTGCTCCGCGTTCCTATCTCCCGGTTCCCGCCCCTTCCCGCGCCGACCCCGGCCAAAGCGCCGCCGTGTCGCTCGCGCCCCTTTCAGACTGCCATGCTCGCGATGCCATCCATCATATCTGTCTCAAATCTCTCGAAGACCTACGGCACCGGATTCAAGGCGCTCAACGGCATCAACCTGGACATCAGGCGCGGGGAAATATTCGCCCTGCTGGGGCCGAACGGCGCCGGCAAGACCACGCTGATCAGCATCATCTGCGGCATCGCCAATCCGAGTGACGGCAGCGTCACCGTCGACGGCCATGACATCAACAGGGATTATCGCGCCGCGCGCTCGCTCATCGGGCTGGTGCCACAGGAACTTCACACCGACTCCTTCGAAACCGTATGGGCGACCGTCAGCTTCAGCCGCGGCCTGTTCGGCAAGCCGAAGAACCCCGCCCACATCGAGAAGGTGCTGAAAGACCTTTCGTTGTGGGACAAGAAGGATTCCAGGATCATCACGCTGTCAGGCGGCATGAAGCGGCGCGTGATGATTGCGAAGGCGCTGTCGCACGAGCCGCAGATCCTGTTCCTGGACGAACCGACCGCGGGCGTCGACGTCGAATTGCGCAAGGGCATGTGGGAGGT
>DAIMKE010001530.1:0-1507 GCA_036721875.1 Bradyrhizobium sp.
CCGCCGGTGTTGGTGCCAAACTGCCGGAGCGCCAGCTCCATCTGTTCGTAGCTCACGCCGAGCGCGCGCAACGCCGATGGCAGCGGCGCAATCCGGTATTGACGGACCTCGCCGCCGATCGGGATCACCTGGGCTACGCCGGGAATGGCGAGCAGCCGCGGCCGGATCGTGAAGTCGGCGATCTCGCGCACCTCCATCGGCGAAGCCGTCTTCGAGGTCACCGCGATCAGGAGGATCTGGCCCATGATCGAACTGATCGGTCCGATCTGCGGGGTGACGTTCAGAGGAAGCTGGCTCTGCACCTGCGCCAAACGTTCCGCGACCAACTGGCGGTTACGGAAGATATCGGCTCCCCAATCGAACTCGACATAGACGATCGAAAGCCCGATGCCCGAGACCGAGCGTACCCGGCTGACACCCGGCACGCCGTTCATCTGGGTTTCGATCGGGAAGCTGACGAGTTGCTCGACTTCCGGCGGCGCGTAACCTTCCGATTCCGTCATGATGGTGACGGTCGGACGGTTGAGGTCCGGAAACACGTCGACGGGCAACTGGCGCGCGGTATAGGCGCCGAGAAGAACGAGAACGCCCGCCATCGCAAGAACGAGCAGGCGATTGCGGAGCGAGGCGCTGACCAGGAATGTGAACATGCGCGCGCCTCCTCAGCGGACGTGATCGAGAAGGTCCGCGCCTTGCGACACGATCCGCTTGCCGGGCGTGAAGCCGGACACGATCAGCACGCGGTCGCCGTCGAGCGGTTCGGTGCGCACGCTCCTCGGCATGAACCGTTCGGGCGAAACGTGCTCGTAGACGAAGTCCTGGCCGTTGGATCCGCGAACCACGCTGCCGCGCGGCACGGCAAGGCCTTGCTTCGCGTCATCGGTTGCGACCAGCACGGTCAGGAACTGGCCGGCGCGCAGCCCCGCCGTGTCACCGGTTACGGCAAAATGCACGGGTACGGATTGGCTGCGATCGGCGAAGCCGGTGCCCTGATAGAGCAGGTCGTAGTTCTTGCCCGTATAGGTCGATGCCCGCGCGCCGCGGGACGGCTCCAGGCTCTCGAAGCTCAGCGCCTCGACCCACAGCCGCGACGGATCGATGATGTTGAAAACGACGGAACTCGGCTGAACGATCTGGCCGGCCACGGCACTGCCTTCGGCGATCACGCCTGCAACCGGCGCAATCAGCGCCTCGGGCTCGCGGCGCGATTTGTCGATCGACGCGCGCCGTTCGCGCAGCCCCTCCAGTTCGAGCCGCGTGTCCTCGAGCTGGGTCCGCGATATCGCGCCTGATGGCGCCAGCTGTTCGTAACGCGCGAACCGGCGCTCGACGATCGAGATCTGCTGATCGAGCTCGCCCTGGCGTTGCCGCATGTCGGAGACGTCGATCGCCGCAATGGGCGGCGTGACGTAGCCCAGGATATCGCCCTGCTTCACCCGCGTGCCCAGTCGAGGAAAGCCGCCGGGCGGAGCGGAAAGACGGCCGCCGACAGCGGATTGCACGTAGC
>DAIMKE010001531.1:0-1505 GCA_036721875.1 Bradyrhizobium sp.
ATTCGGCGACACCGTGGAGGGCATGACGCTCCGCGCCCGGTACGCGGCGACCTATGGGATGGATTTCGACGCACCGACTGACTTTTGGCCAAGTTTCGAGATCGAATTCGACGAGCCTCAAGGCATTGAGGAGTACATTCGTCACGTGCTGACCTATGTCCAGTTTTTGTCGTTTTGCTTCGGCATTAAGCTCAAGCCATCGGAAATATCGATAGACCGCCTTTCCTCCGCGGACATGATGGCTGCGCTCGAGAAGCAGGCATATCCGGGCCACCACGCGGTGCACTACGTCTGGCCTGAGGCCGAATTCGACAAGGAGGACCTCTGGGTTGGCGGCTCACCGGTTCGCGCCTGGGATGATGGGGAACTCACTTCTTTGCGCGCGTGTCTCGCCGGATGGACTAAGCGTGTATCGCTATGGAAGAAAGCCTACACGCTTATGGTGATGAGCTTCGGACTGAGACGCAGCTTTTCGTCCGAGCGCCTGATCAGCGCCTGCCGTTGGCTTGAGGAGATCCCGATCGCGAAGGCGCAACCGGCGCTGTCCGATGATGCTATCGCGGCACTCTCGGCCATTGCTGGCGCGAAGGCCGTTGAACTCGGCCTCGGCCAAAGTCTTCGCGACCGGATCGCGGGCTCCATCAGGCGGCTGAAGGCAGAGACGTCTGAGCAGCATTTCAGCCGTCTTCTCGCCATGGTGGAAGACAAGTTTGGCCCGGGTATCCTACCGGGCGATGCGGTCGGTCACTTGAAGCGCGCAATCTCGTTGCGTGGCAAGAGCGCTCATGGACACTTCAATCCGGACAGCGACAGCGAATTCCGGGCTTTCGTCAAAGCAACGCGCGCTGTGGAAGCGCTTTGCTATCTACTGACCGCGCTCGGCCTCCCGATCAACGAAGCTGGGATCAAGCGGCTGCGGGACCATCCGCTAATCCGCGATTATCGCATGAGCTACGACTAATGCACAAAGAGCCCGTGGGGTTGACAGATGTCCGAACAAATTGAGGCAGCGGGGTGAATCCATGGGTCGATACGCCCCCCCACGAAGGGAGCGGCGCGACGAAGGGAAGACCGCCGGGAACAGCGCCGGATACGCCTCGCGATCGATGCTCAAGGGTCGAGTTGGAAGCCCCGCCCGGCGAGAGCCGGACGAGGCTTGACTAAGCGGCTTCAATCTGCGCTCTTGCGCGGCCGCGACCAGAGCAGCGTGTAACCTTCGCCTCCTTCGTCATCGAAGAGGTTGGCGTAGATCGGCGAGTTGAACGAGGGATCGTCGAGCTTGAGCGAGAGATAGTCGCGACCTTCCTCGGAACGCTTCGACCACGCTGCACCGATCTCGGCTCGGCGCACGTAGATGCGGTGACTCGGAGCATTGTCGTTGGAGCGAGTGGGCTCGGCGACGATGCGGACGCCCTTGGCCTGCAAGCTCAGCGTGACGATCTCTCCCTGAAAGCCGTTTTAGGTCAGTTGGCAACCGTCTTTCTGAAATGAAGCGGTTGATCCGA
>DAIMKE010001532.1:0-1501 GCA_036721875.1 Bradyrhizobium sp.
GTCTTGGTCAGATACTTGGCGTAGATTTTTCCTTCGGTGTCGTAGCTGACGAGACCCGTCGTGGTCAGAGGGTAGCTGGCGACGTCGGTGAACTTGGACGAGCCGCTGATGATCGCGATGCTGGGCACCCCCTTTGCCCGCAGGTATTTTGCCGTGGCCGAAAGGCCGGGCGTGCCGAGCTGGCCGAACATGAACGCCACTTCATCGCTCTCGACGAGCTTACGAACATGCTCCACCGCTTTCGGAGGGCTATAGGCGTCATCATAGGCGATGTAGTTGATCTTGCGGCCGTTGATGCCGCCGCGGTCGTTGATCGACTGAATGTAGGCGATGAGGCCCTTGCCCACGAGGCCGATCGATGACGCCGGTCCGCTGAATGGAAACACCCCGCCAATCTTGATCTCGGTCGCGGTAACTCCGGGCTCGTCGGCTGCAAATGCCGGGCCGCTCAAAAGCACAACCAGAGCCGCAAGACTCTTCCACTTCGCCAACATGGCCTGTCCTCCCTGATGCGCACCCATCCGGGCACGTCATTGTGTTTTGTTGCTTCATCCGGCGTGCCCGTCCGCATCGTGCGGAGCGATCTGCGAGCCTCGCCGTCCAATCGTGACGGGTTGGCGCGCTGCCCTGCGGCCGTTGAGCGGCCGTTCTGCCCGCCATACCTACAGTTCTTTTTTAGAACTAGTCAAGCGCCTAGATGGCCGTCCGCTGACCACGGCGTCGCGCCCGGGCGTTCGGTGCGAAGTGCGAATCCTTATTCTATTTCGAGATCTTTGAGCCAGACGCCGGGAATGCCCGTGCGAAAAGCAGATCGCGGCGCCCTCGCCTATATTAATTCTATTATTGAACTTAATATTCCGCCTTCGGTCTGGCGAGTGCGCGCATCTGAGCGCGAACGACCACGCGCCCGCGGAAGCCGGCTCTCCATGTGTGGAGACGGTCACACCCACGAATTTCGATAAATCCGCTGTACGTCCGAGCCGGGTGGCCGGACGGCCGTCGGCCCAACCCCGAGACTCTCACCGGCACCGGATGAAAGTTCGGTGGCAGGTCACAAGGATACGCAGATTGTCGACGGTCGAGGGACAGCGCCCTGTTGCAAATGTGTATTATTTCTCGGCTAGAGATAACGTGACAATGTTATGGATCCGCTGCAGCGGCCCAGACCAATTGCGCCTCGAAGCCGTGGTCGCGCCGTTTGCAGAGCGACCGGTCTGGCCAACCCGGTCTCGCGGTTCGCGAGGCCCGCGAGTCGCAACCGACACCTGCCTTCCCGGTCGGGGGCCGAGGAATTGAATCACGATGGATATGCTGGTGAGCCGCCCCCCCGTCGACCATGAGGCGGGCGAAGCCTCGGGATCGATGTCGGCCCTGATCGAGCAGCTGACTGGTCTGGCCCGGCGGCAGTACCGGGTCTTTGTCATCGTGCCTGCCGCCGCGCTCGCAATCGGCCTGCTTTACCTTTTGCTGACCCCTGCGCAATACACGGCCACCACCACCC